>DATDBV010000499.1:0-25681 GCA_036524715.1 Nakamurella sp.
AGCCGGGCGCGCGTCCTGGCGGGGGTCCCCCACCTTGGGGCCCCCTCGCCTGACGGCCGAGACAGGGCCCACGGGAGCTGGCCCCCCCGGCACGGGCGCTCGCCCAAGCCCCTGTGGTTCCCGGCCGGGGCGCACGTCCGGTTGTGTCCAGGACCCCCGCGGGATGGACCAGAGCACGCAAGCCACTGTCGTCGTCTGGTGGGGCGCAATGGCCCAGCGGCGGTCGGCGCGGTGTAGATCTTGCGCAGAGCTCGTCGGTGATCGCCCGCCGGTCCGCCGTAGGACACGAACCGCATCAAGGCCCCGGATCAGATGCACCACGCAGGTCTGCACGGTGGTCTGCAGCCAGGTCGCCTCGAGCAGCCGGGTGACCCCTTGCCCGATCAAGCTCGTCCCGCTCGGAATCGAGTGGTCGGCGGTTCGCTGCTGCTACCCGATCCCCCCTGCAGCACCCCGCCCTGATCGCGTCCCGCTCGGCGACCGGAGTCGGCCGGCCGGCCCCGGACATTCGGCAGCCGGCGCACCTGCCCGGCGGGGTGTCACCGTCAACCGGGTCGAGCCCATGCCACGGACGATCCGGGTGCGGCGATGCCCGAACGGTCGCAACGCGCCCTCGCAGTGCGGGGCAGCTCGCCTGGGCAGGTGGGCGGCGATCGACGAGCTCCACGACCTCGGGCCCGAAGTAGGCCACATGCTGGCTCCGGTAGATCAGGACCACGGGCGAAGCCGTGGGACTGTCTACTGCGATAGACCTACCCCGATCAGGTCATCCACCGGCGGACAGTCACCCCAGTCACCCCGACCACCATGCCGATCTCGTCGGGATGCACCCCCAAGTCGACCAGCCGCCCAATCTCCACAAGCAGCCGCTGCCCCTGCGGCGAGCGGAAGTCGTAGTGCGCCCCGCGACCGCTCGGTGTCTTGCGGGCCAGCCCGGCCAGGCGACGTGTCTGCGCTGCCGTCATCGGCACGCCCACCGTGGGGGTAATGCCGGCCCGACGCATCGCATGGGTCACTGCGGTCCGGCTCGCGCCGAGCCGCCTGGACAGAGTGACGACACCAGGCGGGTCAGGATCGTCGCCGCGCTCCCGGAGGATGTCCCGCTCGCTCACCGCCGAGCGAACACCACGCGGCCGCATCTGCACCCCCAGGGATCGCAGAGCGCGCTGCACGGTCGTTCGGTCTACCTGGGCCCCTGCGGCGATGGCCGCCGTGGACTCACCACGGCCGTACGCGGCCGCCCATTCCTGGGCGGCCGCCGGGGATGGGCGCGGCATTCAGAGTGTCGATCCCGCGTGGCCAGCCCGTGCCTGCAGGGCGCCGTAGCCGGGGTCGCCCGGGTCGCCTTCCATCCACGCGTAGATCCCAGCGCTCACGCCGGTCAACTGGGCGCCGATGGTGTCTGCTAGCTCGGGTTCCGGGTTGAGGGAGTGGCGGAGCTGAAATGCCGCGGCACCCAGGTAGTTCCGTGCGTCATCTGTGAAGGTGGGGGCCCGCCGGATGAGCCGCCATGGATCCGCCGGGTCTTCCTCGATCACGTCGTTGATCTCGCCGAATCCGTGGACCGGGGGGAGCCCGTACTCGTCGCCGGCCTCGATGATCGCGTCCCACTGGGCTGTGCAGGTGTCCCGCGGGTCGGCCTCGGAGATGGTCCATGCGCGGTCGACGAACGCGTCAATGGTGGTCCAAGTGCGAGAATCCATGGCTGGGGTCTCCTCCCGGTCGTCGCCCCTCGCACCCTCGCCGGAGCGGGGGACTCTCTCTTGCCTGACTCTAGCGTAGTGCAGCAATGGAGACGCTGCAAAGAGGCGCCCGATCCGTCACGGCGGCTCGTCGAGGATCGGTACTGCGAGCGTCTTGCGAGGAGAGGGCCCGACCCGACCCAGGTTGGGCCAGCCAGCCGGATGCGCCACACTGCTACGTGGATCGATTCGCTCGCACTCACGTCTCCCCGGCCGGCCCTCAATGCCGAAGTCGATCTATTACTGCGACCGATATGACCAAGCCGACAGTTGCGGTCGCGGCTACACCCAGGATCACCAGGTAGAGGTCAACCGACCATGCGTTAACACAGTTCGTCAGGGTCGCGGCCAGCGCCAACATCAACGGCCGTGGCCCGGCCAGCGCCCGCAGTAGATCACGGGCGGGGTGTCCGACGGACATCAGCAGGGCAGCGATGACAACCAGCCAAACCACGGCAATCACGACGGCTACGCTCAGCCACCCACCCCGGTCGGGTGACACCAAAACCACCCCCAGCCCGATCGCGCCGCCGACCCAGATCGACCACCAGAGAAGATGTCCCGACCACAACCGGACCCGATTCCACCGACTCCACCGCGACTCGATCATTGGACGTCGACCGTCCTCGTCAAAGGCTTGGATGAGATCACTTCCCCTGTCGAATAAGGCCAGCCGAGACGAACGGATCAAAGAATGCCGTCGAACACCGTTGGGCGAGACACCGGTAATACGGTCTCGATCGAGTACATCTCTGGGGACGGCTCCAGGACACGTCGTGCCATGCCAGGATCGGAGGGGCAAAATTGCCGGCCCTTCGTCCAGAGCTGATGACACGGGGAGGATGACCACCAGACCGCCCGGTGCGAAGAACAGCGCCAGCCGCTGCGGGTGCCCGTCGGTTTCTCGGGCGGCGGTGAGGGTGCTTCTTCGGGTGCCAGGCCCTCGGCACCCCGGCGGCTCCTCAGGTTGGAAACGGGCGATGAGATCGACCTGTTATGCCTGGTCTTCCCAGTGGTGCCAGCTCGCGTCCGGGGTGCTGAAGGTGGAGACGAGGGCGTTCGGGATGGCCGCGGCGGCCTGCCGGGCGGCTGTCTCGGTGCGGAACAGCAGTTCGGCGAGGGTGTCGTCCTTGGGGAACACGACCGACCAGCCGATGATCGGCTCCACGGACTCTTCGTCGACGAGGACCCACCACGACGCAGGATTCGAGGCTGTCTCGTGCAGGAGCCGCATCTCGTCAGGGGTCAGGTGCTCCCATCCCGTCGGCGTCGCACGGTTGTCGACGTCGCGCATCGACTGACCCGATTCGTTGATCTGCTCGTTCATATCCTTTGCCTTCCAGTTGATCCCAACGAGGTGCGAGGGGATGCTCTTCCCCTGCAACGGTAGGAAGGCCCGCGAACGGACGCCAGAAAATGCACTGATAACCCCGTTTCTCTCCAGCGGCCCGAGCGTGTCCTTGATGTGGCTTCTCTGACTCCGGCGCGCCGTGTGGACTCGTTCTTGATCGTGTTCACCGGTTCGAGCGTTCGGCCGGCGGCGGCCCGCAGCCATTGCCTGAGACGCTTTCCAGCCTGCTTCGAGGTCGGCGTGTCGTACCTGTGTCCTAGCCTGCGAGCGTTGGGGCATGTTGGGAGGTCAGGATGCGGGTGGCAGCGGGCGCTGATGCCGGACGGGTCGGAGTCGTGGACGGTGCTCGGGCCGACCGGCGACCCGGTGGGCGTCACGGGTTGTGAATGGCCAGGTCGATGACGCCGGCCTCGGCGAGAGACGCCAGGTAGGTCTCGGGGTGGGCGTTGCGGAGCCAGATGATGTTGCTGGGTTCCTGTACGTCGCCGTCGATGCCGGAGATCGGTGGGGTGCGGTCGGTGTACGGCCGGTACATGCCCTCGAGCAGCACCAGCGGCACCGGGGGGTCCCAGCGGGCGATGTCGGGCATCTTGCCGAGGTCGCACAGGAGTACGTCCTCCTCCTCCGGGGTGAGCAGGACCTGGGTGCTGGCGTCGGCGGCGAACTGGGCGACGAGGGCGTCGCGGATCTGCACGGCGTGCTGGGAGCGCAGGAGCGCCCGGCCCAGCTGGTCGGCCTCCTGGTAGCCACGGATCCAATGGGCGAGCAGGTCGTCGGCGGTTTCCGCGTAGACCAGATCGTCGCCGTGGTCGTGGTCGACCCACCGAAGCCGATAAGGCCGGCCGTCCGGGGTAAGGGGAGCGACCGGGGCGCCATGATGGTTGCGGGGCAGCTGGTCGGCCGCGAGGCGCAGGACACCGTTGATGTTCGGATTTTGGTTCATCTGCGTCTCCAGGTCTCGTATCCGGGTCACAGTATCGAAGATCTACCGGTAATGCGCTCAACTGGTAATACGTAAATACGGCGGATCCAACTCTGCGGGCGGGTCAGATCAGATGTGATCGGGTGTAGCCGCGTGCACGCAGCCCTGCTGCCCACAGAGCCGCGACCTGCCGTTTTTCCTCGTCCCGACGGAAGAGATGGTCGATCAATCCCCTGACCTGATCGGTGTGGTCGGCGAAATCGGCGTGGTCCGGGTTCAGGGTGACGGGGCCCGCTCGTTGCGCGGTGTCGATGGTCAGCCCGCGGTTGCGGGCGGAGTAGTCCAGCAGGGCGGTGGACATCCTGATCTGCGCCTGGATCCGCCCGGGTTCCAATGATCCGTCCCAGAGCCTGAACTCCACCCGGCTGCTCATCGCACCGCTGCTTGACGTGCTGGGGGCGATGTGAGTGATGTTGGCGAACTGACCCCGAGAGATGCTTCGTTGCGCGTGGCCGATGCTGGTGTAGCCCTGGTCGGGTGGTGTGGGCATCGGACTGGCGTAGCGCGGCCCCCGTTGACGCCCGGCGGCCGCCATCAGGTGCAGATCCGGCTGGTGGTGGTGCATCAGCCGCAGAAACCGGGTGAGCCGTTTGGCCATACCCGCCTGCTCGGGTGCGCTGACCGTGACATGGGATCCGGTTGCCGAACTGGGTCGACCACCGTTGTCCGTGATGAGCCCGCAGACCTCGTCCAGTCGCTCCCAGGTGGGCGGAGTGTCGGACATGATGGGGGAAACGAGTTCTCCGCCGGAGACGGTGCAATCCCGTTCATAGGTCCAGCCACCCAACAGGTTTCGTTGGTACCCAGCGCTCAGACCGGCGTGGTACCCGTGTTGCCGGTTGCTGCTGGTGAAGTTCCGTGCGTACAGGTTCTGCGCGACGTCCCGCACCACCGTGGCAGGTGTGTAGGCCGCGTCGAACTCCAGCTCGACGCCGAACTCCCGGTCGGCGCCGTACCCGTACAGGACGGGACTTTGATCGGTTCCCTGAATCCAGGGCACCGGCGTTTCCGCCGGCCGAGCCCAAGCGGCGCGCACGTCGTCGGCGAACCGGGCCGGGTCCTGGCTGTAGCTGAACGTCGAGATGTTCGGTGAACCCGGGAGCAGGGTGTCGGTGACCGGCTGGGTGCTGGCCCCACCCGTTGCCGGGGCGCTGATGGCGGCCGCAGTGGCGGCCGCGACCTGGTTGCGGCTGGCGACGAGCTGCTCCACCAGGGCGGTGCGCAGACCCGAGGCAACCTGTTGGACGTGGCTGCAGCCCTGACCAGCCAGGTACCCGTCGCAGGTGCAGGCCAGGCGGGCGCTGCTGACCGAGACGTGATCGTCGGCGTCCAGGGCGACGACCAGGTCACCGCTGACGTGGCGGGTACCACCGGTATCGGGCACCGTACCTGCGATCAAGAACTCGACGGCGTCGTCGCGATCTCCTTCGAGCCGGCCGACCACCTCGGGCAGCGGCGCGGTGTGCACGCCGATGATCTGCCCGTCCGTGCCGGGCAGATCCGTGATCTGGCGCCGGGCCGGTACCAGGGGGGTGACCGACCCCAGGGCGCCGTCGCGGATCCCGCCGCGCCGGCCGAGGCAGCTGTGGGTGGCGCCGGTGAACTGACCGCAGTCGGGGCAGCGGCGGCGCACGCCGGCGGCCGCGGCCTGGACGGCGTCGCGGTACTGGAATGCCGGGTTGCCCTGGATGCGGTCCCGGAAGATCCGGTCGGGGTTCTCACCAGTGTGCAATTGCTCGGCCAGCACCGGCGGGATCCGCCGGTAGGTCAGCACGGCCCGGTCGGGGGTCAGGACCTCCAACCGCCCCGAATCCGGGTGGTAGCCGACGGCGTCGACGACGGTGCTGTTCTCGGCCCGGACCCGGTCGTGGGCGGTGATGAGCTCATGGCGCCCGTCGGGGCTGTCGGGTCGGGCGGCCAGCGCGGCCAGGCCGTGGCGGGTCCGCGGATCCAGCGGCAGTCCGGGCCAGGCCCGCCGCTGCTCGTCGGTGGCGCGGGCCTGCCGACCGGTGGGCGCGTTCCGCCGACCCTGTTCGTAGGTGGCCAGGGCGTCGTGGTCAGGCACCGCGATGCGGGCGGCCTCGGTAGCCAGGTGGTCATCGACCAGTCGGGCGGCTCGGATGGCGCGGTCGCGGATGTGCTGGGCGGCGTAGACCATGTCCGCCGGCGGGATGGCGTCGGCCTGGGTGATGCGACGGAGCAGGCCAGCCCGCCGTTGCGGCCGCAGCCCGGGATGCGCGGTGATCCGGGTCGCTGTGGTGGCGCGGAATCGGTCCCAGGCCCCCCGCTGGTCGACCACCACCGCGGCAGCCGACCCATCGACGGGACCGGGCCGCGGGTGGTCGGTGAACTCGTGGCGAAGCTGGTGCACCAGGGACTGGATCTGGTCGTCGTCCAGGCCGGAGTCGATGTTCGCCAGGCCCATGGGAACGCTCATTCCCGGGGTGGATCTGCAGACCACGAGGCTTCCTCCCGCCGGCGGACTGGTTGGACAGAACCGACGTTAGGAGGGTCCGCAAACTGAACCAGGAAACCCTTACGAGAGCCAAGACCCGCCAGGCAGGATTGCCAACGACGTGAGCCGGCTTGGCCGGGGACCGGGTTAGAAGAAGCCGACGACGAGGCCGATCAGCACGGCCGCGATGATCATGACGAACAGGACGCTGGCTCCGGACCAGTCGTCGTACGGCGGCGGGCGATCGCTCACCCGCACCTCGCACGCATCGGCGAGCGATGGGCGGTCTAGACGGTCCCACTTGATCATGATCGAAGTCCTCGAAGAGGGGAAGACGGGACCGAAGTCCGTTCCCGGTCGGGGCGGGTTGGCCGGCCACCTCGCATGACGCAACGGTACCCAGGCGGACGACCCCGAGCTGGGCGGGGCGACGACGTCGGGCCGATCCACGCTCCGGCTGACCCGCTCGGGAGGGTCGTGTCAGCCACCCTTACGCGAAGGATTCTCCGCGGAACCGGTAAATCGGTAAGCCGCGATGGTGTTTGCACAGGTGGCAGACTTACCGGCGTCGATTCGGGTACCGGTAAGCCACCGGTAAGCGGCTCGGCTGGAATGGGTGTTTGCGCAGGTGGCAGACCTGCCCTGGCTTACCGGTGCGGGACCGGAAGAAACCGGTAAGGCCTCGGCTGGGCGCCGTTTTGGCGGCTCAGCCGAGGCCTGAGGGCTTGGCAGTTCAGGGCAGGGGCTGCTCGCCCTCCTCGCCCTGAATGAAGGTGATCTGGTCGATCCGGTCGACGAACACGCCGATGCCACGGTCGGGGTCGTACTGGCCGACGTCCCGGCCTAGGTACTCGGTGGACAGATGCATCTCCAGGATCTGCTGGGCGGCCCGGTTGTCGCCCTGGCCGATCGCGTCGACCAACTGGGCCATCAGTTCCGGGGAGATCTCGTCGAGCTGCTGGGTACCGACCTGCCGAGTCGGATAGTGGTAGCCGGTGTCGGCGGACAGATTGATCCGCAGCTCGCCCTTGAGCTGCAGGAACACCGGCCCGCGCGGCCGCCCGGTAGCCGGGTCGATGTTCAGGCCTCGGTCACGCATACGGCGGGCACCGTCGGCCCGCTGCAGCATCCGACGCGCGTCCACCCGGGGGGCGGTGATCTCACCGTTCGCCCAACGCTGCACGGTCCGCATGCTCCGTCCGGTCAGCTCGGCGGCGCGGCGGGTGCCGCCCAGCTCGGCGATCAACTCTCGGTTCCGACTGCCCGTGCTGACCCGGGCCAGCGTCTGCTGGGCGTGAGCGGGAATGTTGCGGACCTGACCGGCGGCCCATCGCTGCAGTGAACGTTCGGATCGACCCACCAGCTGAGCCGCGGCGCGGGGACCACCGGCGTCGCGAATCAGGTCCCGGATCTCCGGCGAGACCCTGGGAGTGGCCAGCGAGCCGGTGATCGCCCGGGATGCCTGACCTCGGGTCGGCGCCGGCGCTCTCGGCCGGATCGGCGGCATCAACCCTCCACGTCGGCCGGATCCGATCCGGCCGTGAGCGTGGTGCGGCGAAGGCTCTTGTCCAGCAGGGAATCCCCCCGAGCCGCCGTGCGCCGCAGTTCGGCAGTCAGCTGAAGGTAGCCGGCGGACTTCAACGCTCCCAGGCGGCCGTTGTCCGCGGCCGGCGCGTTGACCTTCGGATTGGTTTCGGTGTCCAGGTAACCGACTTCGTCGTGATCGACGGCGATCGGCACCCGGCCGGTGACTGCCCGGTGTTTGGTGACGACCCGCCACAGGGCGCTGCGCGCACTGGCCCGGATCGCCGCCTCCCACATCGGCTGGTGGTGCCACGGCCGTTGGCTGCGCAGGGTCAGCCCGCTGCCGAGGCGACCGATGTACCCGGTGTAGACCCCCTTGATCGCGCGGGCGACGGCGTCGTCGCCTTCGTCGCGGGCGGCGAGCAGCGCGTCGCGGATCCGGGTGTACCAGGGTTCCAGCAGCCGGGCCTGGTAGCGGTGCACGTACGCCTCGGTCAGCTCCAGCTCGTCCAACCGGTAGGCGGCGCCACCGGTGTCCCGGTCTTCCAACAGCAGTACCAGGGTCGGGGTGGTCACCCATAGGGTGACGGGCTCGAAGGGATGCTGGTCCGGATGCGGCGGCGGTCCGGCCTCGTCCCACTTGGGCAGGGTGATGCGCCACATCCCGAACGGCATCTTCACTTTCGGGGCCTGGGCGGCCGTCACCGCGGCGACCGCGGTCGCCGCGTCCAGGCGCTCGAGCGGGCCGTAGCCCAGATCGATCCCGCCGGCGGCGGACAGATAGCTGCCTCGCCGGTCGTAGGTTTGCAGCACGGCCGCTTCGGCCAGCACGTCCCGGGCGACCAGGGGGTGGTACAGGTATTCCCCCTCCAGCTGTCGTTGCCGGCTACCCAGCTGGCTCAGCGGAAGTGGCACAGCGTCGGTCAGTACCCGGGCGTCCTTCTGCTCGTCCCGGTCGCCGCGCTCGTGCCGACGCTTCATGTCCCGTTCGCGAACCCACTGGATCTGGGAGAACAGTGCTTCGCCGGTGGTGGCCGGGCTGGTCGACCACGGAATACCCAGCAGCTCGCCCAGCCGTTGCAGCCGGCGGGCCAGTTCTTGCCAGCAGGCGATGGCGTCGATGGCCGGGTCGGGCAGGTTCAGGAACGGTGTGGGGCTTTCCTCCCGCCGGTCCCAGATCCATACGTATGGTTCGAGAACCAGCCGGAAGACGCGCTTCTCGCGGCGGATCCGGGTCCAGGGCCCCAACCGGCCGGCCGCCTCCCATCCCTGGTCGTTGGACAGAAAGCTGGCCTGTTCGGCGAGGAATGCCTGGATCCGGGTGGGGATCTCCTCGTTGGTGACCGGTTCCCCGTCGGGCATCGGCGCGGTGATGAGCGCCTCGTCCGCGACCAACCCCAGCCTCTCCACCATCGCCTGGGTCAGCACCAGCAGCCCGGGCCCGGTCGGGTGCCCGATCCGGAACCGTTCCCCGATCGCGGCGGCGTCGGCGATCGAGGTGATCGGTTCCGGTGCGACCACGGTGCCGTCGGGCAGGTAGATGCCGTCCGGGTCGATCACCACAGCGCTGTAGGCCCAGGGACTGTCGGCTCGAGCGGTGGTGCGCCGTGGTGTGGTCCTGGCCGGCGCCGGAGCGGAGCCGGCTCCGGCGGGTCGGCGGGCCGACTCCGGGACCGTCGCTGGCGGCGTGGGTGCCACCGCCGGCGTGCTCGGGATGTCGCACTCGGGGTGCAGGGCTCGACCCCCGAAGCGGGTGGTGGTCGGCTGCCCGCAGCCCAGGCACGGCGCGGCGGTCGAGGTGTCCACCGAACCTGGCCTGGCGCCGGGATCGGATCGCTTCCAGCACAGCAGGTGGATCAGTACGCCGTCCACCAGCATGCCGGCCGGTTCACCGCAGGCGACGCAGGGACCGGTGCCCTCGATGGTCTTGAACTGGGTGGTGTCGGTGACTTCACGCATCGCTTCGTCCTCGGTGCTGACCGCCGGACCGACGTCGGCCGCCGACGTGTTGTCCGGCTCGGGTGGAGTGGGTTCGGGGTCCGGCGCGACCGGTGGCGGCGAGGATTCCGGTTCGAACAGGATTTTGTCGGCGGCCAGGTCCCACATCCGGTGCTGCTTGTCGCCGCCGAGCGGGTCCGGGACCGGAACGGTGTACCGAGTTTCCAGCCGGCCCGTGGACCGGTTGGCCTCCACACAGGTGCGCAGCACCCCGATCGTGGCCAACTCGCGTTGGATCACCGTGCGGGTCACCGGCATCTGCTCGCCGGCCCGGGCCACCGCGGTCAAGATCGTCGAGACGATGGTGGACGGCTCCACGTGCAGCCGGCGCCCGTGCGTGGTGTCAACCACCACGCCGGCCCACTCCCCCAGCGGCTGACACCGCACCGGCTCGAACCCGCCCACACCCTTTCCGGTGGAACGGGTATCGACCCGGTGCCCGTACTGCAGCGCCTCGGGATACTCCGGGACGACCCCGCCCGGGTAGGTCACGTGGATGCTGCCCTTGCGCAGCGCCGCGCCGATGAACTGCCGGCACCGTTCCCCGGTGCTGGTGGGCGAGTCCGGGTCCTGGGAACGGTCGCCGGCCTCGGTGAGCGACTCCCGCACTTGTTCGAGGAGGGCGTCGGCCTCGGCCTCGGTGTAGGCGCCGACGCTGGTCAGGTACCGGGTCATCAGTTCCCAGCCGACCTCGAGTTCGGCGAGCGGCTCGGCGACGCGGTCCGGGGCGCCGGCCTCCCGACGCCGGTGGGCGATGACGTCGGCGCGTTGCCTGGCCCACTCCTTCAGTCCGTCGAGGTCGCCGGCCATCCAGGTCAGCAGGGAGGCCATCACCTGGGCGCGGCCGCGGCGCGAGCTCATGGTGTCCAGGGTCAGGACGCGTTCCAGGGAGATCTCGCCGCGGGCGAGGTCCAGGACGTTGAGCCGTTCGTTGCCGGAGGTGGTGGAGGCCTTGACCTCGGAGGTGCCCAGCACGGTGCACCGGGACCGTTTGCCGGTGTCGACCTCCTTGGTCTTGCCGTTGAGCCGGTCCCGCCGTTCCCGGTTGTACTGCATCCGCGCGAACTGGCTCGCCAGGGACGCGGCCGCGTCCACCCCCTTGTCTGGGGCCCAGTCGTCACAGAACACCAAGGCGTCCTTGGCCGCCCACAGCTCGTCGCGGATGGCGTTGAACGTGGACCCGTTGCCCGACATCGAGGCGGTGGGGCTCTGCCGGTCCCACTTGGTGCCGAAATGGTGCATGGCCAGGGCGGCGGAGGCGCTCTTGTAGGAGCCGCGCTCACCGAACACCATCGTCGGTGAGCCGAGCCAACCCAGCACGGCGCGGTAGGCGGTGCCGGCGAGCACCGCACCGACCCGGGATGGCAGCTGCGTCATCAGGGCCCGCGAGTCCCGGTCGAACAGGGCGCGGACCGCGTCCGCATCGGTGACCGGGTCGGGCAGGTCGACCTGGGCGATCGCTCCGGGCAGTCGCACCGCCAGGGGAACGTTCCCGGCCTTGGTGATCCCGCCGCCGGAGTGGATGTACGCCCACCCCTGTTCCTCGCCCAGGTGATGCCATCCGGTCGACCGGTACATGGTGACCACCTCGGCCTGCGGCGAGGTCTCCCGGATGGCGTCCCACACCTTGGCCCGCCCCCGCGGGGAGGACTCGTACCGCATCCCCATCACCGGCAGATCGGCCAACCACTCCCCGGACCGGGCCCGGTCGGCCGACACCCGCAGAGTGATCAGCTCCCCGGTGGTCGGGTGGCTGTATCCGACGACGTAGCTGGCGATCACCCGCTCGCCCGGCAGCATCGGCGCAGCGGGGTCGTCGGGGTCGGCGTCATCGTCGACGGGCTCGAGCTGCTCGACCCGTAGTACCCGCACATCCAGGCCCAGCACACCGACGAGCCGCTGGTTGCCGTCCTTGTCGTAGCGCCGCTCGATGATCGCCCCGGTCGGCAACCGTTCGAACTCGCGCCACTGCACCGGCGACCCCGGCCGGCGACCCTCACCGCCACCGCCGCCGGGGAAGACCACGACGTTGTCGTCGACGGGTTCCGGTTCCGCCCGAGCCTGGGCCGGTGCCTGCCGGGTCGGCACCGCCCGCAGCAGCACCTCACGGATCGCCTCGGGCATCGGCGCCCCGCACGCATCCCACGTGGCTTCGGCGATCCGCTGCGCTCGGGCCTGCGCGTCCTCGGCCCGGCCCACCGCATCGGCGTACCGGTCGATCCCGCCGGGCGGCTGCCCATGCGCAGCGACCCGCTCGGCCGCGGTCGCGGCAAGCCCCGCCGCCTCGTAGCAGGCGTCCCCGGCGCGTTTGGCATGCCGGACCGCCTCGTGCGCCCACCGCAACGCGTACCTGGCCTCGTCCTCGGCCAGCTTCACGGCCTTCCGGCCGGCCGCCTCCCGGGATCTGTCCAACCGGGCGCGGGCCTCGTCCTCGGCGCGCAGCGCCCGGTCGGCCTCCATCTCGGCCAGTTCCGCGTGCTTGGCCGCGTCAGCGGCCGCCGCCAAGGTCCGGGCCTGCTCGACGGTGAGGTCGATGAAGTCGTCGAATCCGAGGGCTGCCGCGAAGTGATCAGCCGCGTCGGACTTGTCCGCCTCGACCGCCCCGAGCACCATCCGCAGGCTGGCGACCACCCCGGACAACCGCTCGGCCAGCTCGACCGCCCGCCGATACCCGGCCAGGTCCCGGTCTACCGCGAGCACCAGCCGCGCACCACGCAGCTGCTCGATCACCGTGTCGTCGAACCCGCCGGCACCGTTGCTGTGGGTGGTGGCGATCCCGGCGGCCCCGAGCCGCTGGTTGACGGCCTCGTCGTCCTTCTCGCCCTCGCACAGCCACACCGGCAGGCCCTGTTCGATGGCTTCCCGCACCCGCGGCAGGTGCCGCACCACCCGCCGCGCCGACGCGGTGTTCACCCACCGCCCGGTCTCCGGATCCTGGTGTCGTTGGCTGAACGTCTTGCGGGTGACGCCGTGCTCGTCGCGCTCCAACCGGATCGACTGCATGAGCAGCTGGTCCTGCTCGTCGACCCAGTCGTAGACCCGCACCTGCACCCAGTCGGTGGTGATCGGTTCGGGGCCGGGCAGCAGCCGCTTGGGCAACGGTCCCAACCGGTTGCCGGTCGGGGCGGCGCTGCGCCGGGGCGGGGACCGCCGTGATCGGCTGGTCCGGCGGGGGGTGTCCGGCAGTGGGGTGTCGAACCGGTCGACCAGTCCCAAGCCGATCGCGTCGAGGATGCCCCGCTCACTGTCGGACGGATCAGCCGGGCAGGACGCGGAGTGACAGGAGAGCAGAGTGATCCCACCGCGGTCCGGTTTCCAGTCGACCGACAGACTCGGGATGGCGTCCTCGTGCAGGGGGCAGCGCGCCTGGATGTGGGTACCCCGAAGACGGGGTTGACGCCCCTGGTCGTCAAGGGCGCGATACACGCGGTCGAAGGAAGACCGCGGTGCTCCGATCGGTTCTCGGGCCGGGCTGCTCACCTGTCGGCTGTCACCTCCTCCGGGGACTCGCTGCAGCACTCGTACGGGTTGGACAGAAACGCCGGTGGGCTAGGTGGTGTCGGCCACCTCCCGATCCGATCGGGGCGGATCGGCCGTGGTGGGTCCGGACACCGTCCGCGACCACCGGTGTTCGCGGAGTTCGGCGGCCAGCTTGTCCACCTCGGCCCGGAACCCGGGGTCCCGTTGCCAGATCTGCAGGGCGGCACGTACCCGCTCGGCTGCCGGGATGCCGTCGTCGACGCGTGCCTGAGCCAGGGCTCGGAGCCGGCTCGTGCCCAGATCCAGGGAGAGCTTGGTGCGCTGGACATTGGTGGTGGGTGAGTCGCGGGTCAGGCGGGCTCGGCGGAGCTCGGCGGCCAGCTCGTCGATGCGTTCGGCGGTCGGGCCACCCTGCTGCCAGAGCTGCACGACGGCCCGGATGCGGTCCGATGCGGGCAGCCCGTCCTGGCCGCGCGCAATCGTCAGCGGCCGGTTGTCCTGGTCATCCAGGAAGAAGGTGAGGCGGGGGTCGTTGGCTGACATGGGGGTTTCTCCTCGACTGCAGCTCACGGACGACAGGGCGTCGCCACTGTGAACCACGGGCACCCCCCATGAAATACCGGCAATACGGATTGGCCGGTGCCACATTGAGCTGAGGGTGAGCGGATGCCGAGGGCTGCTGAACCAGTCACTGATTCTGAATCAAGGGGCGTGCCCTACTACCGGCATCGCCGGCGATCAGTAATACTGGCAGCAGACCTCCCCGCGAGGTCTGGCCTCCTTTCAGCTGGGCCTTGCGAGACCCCCCACTTGGTTGGCGCCGGAGGGGGGTTTTCGCGTATCTGGGATCAGGACACCAGCGGAAGCTGGGTCTGCGCCTCGTACGACTTCAATTTGACCTGGATGTACTCAGGCACCTTGTGCCCGTGCACTTCACACATCACCAACGTGACGTAGTCGTTGATGTCCAGGCCGGCATCGTCGGCCCGGCCGATCACATCATCGGCCAAGGCCTCCGGCAAGCGCATCGGGATGTAACGGCGAGGGCCCTTGCCCCGGCCGCCACCTTTGCCACGCGGTGGAGTCGCCATGCCAGTCACTGAACCAGAACCAGCGCCGCACCCCGGGTCGACACGCCGACCCCGTATGAACCCTCGGGGCGCTCAGGCAACCTGCACCGTTTCCGGCTGGATGGATGGCTTGCCACGGCGGTGCAGGTTGCGTTGGACGGCATGTAGCCGACGCAACCCGCGGGTGTCCAAGAGGCGCCCGGTCTCGCTGTAGGCGACGCCGGCCCAGATCACCGAGCGAGGGTTGCTGGTGGGGTAGGCCTCCTGGCGCTGACGCTGGCAGGCGCCCAACAGCGGACATTCCTGGTCGCAGACGCGGCGGGCCTGCAGCCAGCTGTGCAGGTCGCCGACGTCCAGGTCCCAGGAAACCTCGGGGAACGGATCGGCCGGATGGGCCTGGTCGGTAGCGCAGGGGCCACGCCAAGCGGGGGCGGTCTGGGCCATGGGTGCCTCGACGGTTGTGCAGCTCCGCCGGTGCGGAGGGAAGTGGGAGGGACAGCCATGACCCTGGTCGGCGATGTTGCACGGCACGTTGGCGGCGGCCGCCAACGTTGGGGCTGACCAGCCGACGAAGGTCCCTCCGCGAACGTTGTTTCTGCTGGTCAGCCTCCATCAGGTCGGGTCAGGTCGGACCCAGGCATGTGGTGGCGCCCGGTGGGTGTCAACGATCGGGAACGGGTCGGAGCGGGGTCGTCGAGTTCCGCCAACCTTCGCCGGCGGAGTGGAACTGATCCGGGTGGTAGACACTCAGGGGCAGCCGCCACACCTGTTCGGAGACTCGATCGGCAACCACGGGCCAGGCTGAGGTGTGGATCCGGGTGACACCAGTCGGTTCCAGGGCCAGGGTGGTGTCGGTCAGCCAGGCTCCGGCCAGGGCCCAGCCGATGTCCTCGACCGCCCAGCGGTCGGCGTCGATCACCGGCCGGCTCCGTACCCATCGCCTGACGGCGGTCAGGCATGGTCCCGGGCGGAGGAACAGGTCGTCGCTGCCGCGATCGGCGCCCCGCCGGATGCTGCCCAGCCGGATACCGGTGGGGAGTCCGCCGCTGCGCCGCCACCCTGTCTTCACCGGGTCGGTGCCGCGCGGGTGCCGCCCGGTTTCCTGGTCGACCAGATGGCCGCGGCCGTTGGACAGAACCACGGCGAGCAGAAGCAGGAATTGCTCGGGCAGGTCGCGGCCGCGGATGGAGACCCGTCCGGTCAGCGGTAGCCGGCCACCTCGGATCCGTTCGGCTGGTGGCCGGTACGCCGGAACGGCGGTGGCCGACCGGGTCGGGAGCTGCCCGGCCCGAGGCGCGACGAGGCTGCGGAGCAATCGGGCCTGCAGGGCGACCTCGGCGAGGTCTGCGGCTCCACGGCCACGTTGCACTTCGGACCACAGCCCGATGCTGATCGTCATGGCCTCACGTCGCCGCCGAGACCGGTTGTCGGGTTCTGTCCAGATCCGTTCGAGCAGCAGTTCGGCCTCGTCGAGCAAGTCGGTGACTGCGTCGAGATCCTCCATGGCGGCCGCGGGTCCGACTTCGGACAAGGCCCAGTACAGCAGGGGCATCTCGGGCTGACCGGCTTCCCAACGCATCAGCGACGGGTAGCCTCGTGCGGCCCATGAAGCGGCCGCCGTGGTCCGCTGCCGGATGTGCAGCATCCATCGCACGGTAGCGGTGCCCGCCGGCCCGGGCCCGATGTGGCCCCCGGAGAGGGGAACCTTGCGCTACCCGACCTTGATCCGAGCTGTCGGGTCGAGAGCGTCGCTGCGGGTGCTGCGGCCTCGTTGGGTGGCGGCCCGGCGCCTAAGCCCCCGCCGGTCCAGGACCTGGCCGGTGTCCCCGTAGGCGACCCCGGCCCAGATCACCGCCTGCGGGCCGGCCCCGGGCCGGGGGTACAACTGGTCCCGTTGCACTGTGCACTGCTGAAGAAGGGGGCACTCCTCGACGCAGCTGTGCTGTGCCCGCATCCAGCTGCGGAGGTCGCCGACGTCCAGGTCCCAGGACAGATGGGGCTCGTCGCCGGCCTCCGCGCCGTTCTGGATGCGGCACGGCCCGAACTGCTCAAGATCCGCCACCCTGCTCATGGAGCCCTCCCCCAGCGTCGGTAAGCCGCCGGGCCCACCATAGCCGTATTACCGGCAATACGGCAATACGGCAATACGGCGCTCCCCCGATCAGGGTGGGACTCCGGCGGAGCGCGGGTCAGGTGACGTGGGGCAGCGCCGGGACCAGCTCGCGTCGACCGAACGAGGTCACCCAGACCTCACCGGCCCGCTCGCCCTCGCCGATCCGGTAGGTGAACTGGAGGTCCTCGGGCTGGAACGGATCGTCCTCGATCTCGGTGACGATCCCGACGAGCGGCGCCCCGTCCACGCCGACGACGATGCTCTGTCCCACCTCCAGCCGCTCGGCCGCGATCGGCTCACCGGCAGGCTCCTCAATCGACTCGGCGGCATCGGTGGCCACCGGCGCCTGAACCTCCTGCGCGGTGAGGTCGCGAGCGGCGGCGACGAGCTGCCGGGCAGATGCCGGCGGAGCTTCGACCTGGTGCTCCCACTGACGCCGCGCCGTGGTCACCAGATCACGGAGCCGTTCGACGATCGCGACCTCCTCCGGTCCCAGCTCCCCGGTCACGAGCTTGGCGGGGTCCGGCACGAAGTACGTCTGGATGGTCTGCGGGCCACCGCCCACGTCCACCGTCGCCCGGCCGCGCACCCGCTGCCGTTGCCGCTGCCCGGTCACGGTGTCGACGACGTAGTCGTACACCCGTTGCTGCACGGCCCGGGTATTGAACACCATCTCCAGCGCGGCCCCGTCCAGGTGGCCCAGGCCGACCCGGGTGGTCAGGTTGCTCCGGGCCTCGCCGGGGATGAAGGTCACGTCCGGCCGCTGGGTGGCGGTGCAGACGAAGTCCTTGGCCTGACGCCCGAGCCGCAGACCGGACCAGACCTTGCGCAATTCGGGGTTCTTCATGCCCTTGGGCTTGGCGACGTCCTCCGGGTCGCGGCCCTCCATCTCCGCCCGGGCCATCAGGTCCGCGTACTTCTCCTCGCTCGACTGGTACTCGTTGAGCCGTTCGACCAGCTCGCCCGCCTCGTCCACGATCATCAGGACCGGCGGGAGATCGTCCTCCTCGACCGCGAACCCCTTGATCGCCGCATACCGATTGCGCATGTTGGCGTGGAAGTACCCGATCGCGTCTTCCATCTCCGCCTCGGTGGTGGCCACCGACACCACCCCGCCCCAGGGAGCGATCCCCCGCCCGGTCAGCGCGGCCGGGTCAAATCCCCGGAAGCTCAGCTCCTTGGGGTCGAGCAGCACGATGATCCATCCGCGCAGCAGGCACGAGATGATCACCCCGAACAGGAACACCGTCTTCCCGGTCCCGGTCGGGCCCACGGCCATCAGATGCGGGAACAACGCCGGCTGCCAGTAGACGACCTGACCGCCGTCGCCGAGTCCGAGCGGGACCCGCATCTGGTCCCCTACGGCGGGCAGCTCGAGCGGGTAGGGCGCCCAACGGGGCAGCGGTTCGGCGGGCACCACGGTCACCTCGTTGGCCGCCGGATCCCAACGCGCCGTCCAGTAGCCGGTCGGGCTGGGTGCCTTGGCGTCCAGCACCGTCTGGACCCGCTGACGGAAGGTGTCGGCGATGTCCCTGGTGGTGTGTGCGTACCGGGCCACCAGCTGTTGGACAGAACCGTCGGCCTTCACGGTCGAGCGGCGTTGGTCGACGACCAGGGCACCGATCACATGGGCCAGCGTCTCGGCCAGCTTCCCCAACTGCGGATACCGCTCCTCCAGACGAGGCTGGACGTAGGGTCGAGCCTCGATCCGAAAACGGCTGCGTCGCGGGTCCCAGCGGATCACCACCGGTGCAGCGACATGAGGCTCCAGCCCGGAGGTCAACACCTCGGAACAGTCGGCGACGACGGCATCGGCCGGTCGGTACCGGAGCACGCCGGAGCGCAGGCCCCGCCCGCGCCGGGCCCACCGGGCCCGCCGCAGGGACAGGTCGGACGCCCCCACACGGGTGGCCATCGATGCGGCGGTGAGCACCCTTGCCCGGAGCTGTCGGCGGCGTCGACGGGCTAGATTCCAACACACCCCGATGGCCAGCGCTCCCGCGCCGGACCAGAGGAACACCCTCGAGGCCGCCGGTGCCCAATCGGTCACCGCGGTGAGCGCAACCCGAACCTGCTGGTAGTCCGCAGGAGAGGACTCCAGACGCCGGCGGGCCTCGGCGCTGGCCCACCCGACCGAGTAGGTCATGACCCCGAGACCCAGCAGAAGCATGGCCAGCGCCGGCCATCGTCGGCGCCGCGCCGGCCGGCGCGCGGACGGCGGCACCACAGGCAGTTGCGCGGCTCCAGGTCGACGGCCGGCGCTCACGGGTGGTGCGGGGTGGTCACGCGATGACGTCGGGACATCCATGCGAGGCCTTTCCTTTCCGAATCGGACCAGGAAGCACGGTCGGACCCACCCCGAGAACGAAGGTCACGGATTGATCACTGTCCCTTGCCCCGCGTGGATAGGCTGTCGGGCAGCGGAACAGCGTGAGCATGACCGACAGACCTCCCCACCCGTTGCCAGGTTCAGAGACGTTGCACGGAACGGGCGTACCGGCACCGTAGGGCTCGGCGAGCTACCGAGTATGACCGGTAATCCGGTATTTGAGACGCGCCGCGTACGCCTACGGAATAGCCGGTGACCTGGGAAAACAACGAAGGTCTAGTGTCCCAGCGATGACGCACGGTGGTGATCGACGGTGCCGGGTCGGCATGGGCCATCGACTGACCGGCCACCCGGCAAAGAAGTATTCCCGGTATCACGGCTGACCGAACGTTGACGGGCCCCGCGGGAATCTCCACGGCGAACGTTGGTGCGTGGCACAGGGAGCTGGGGTGGCCACGACAGGCATGCCGTGATCGCCCTATTCCCTAGGTGCTGGTGTTCGTCGTCGCCCTCGTCGTTGCTCCTGGCGGATGCGTGGGCAACCGGGTTACCGTCACACTGGCAATACGTAAAGCCGGTGGGCGGTCACTGGCGATCAGATCAGACGGCCAGATAGGAACCTCGTGACCAGCGAAGCACCCAAGTCGCCAGGGGCAACTCGTCGACGGTCCACGGCAACCTCCCCCGAGGCCGCCGGCGCAACCCCGCGCACTCGTCGCCCACGGGCCGCCGCCAACGCTCAGCCGCCCCGGACGGCCATGCCCAATTCACGCCCGGTGGTGGTCGATCCCGATGCCCTACCGGGCGAGGAGACGCCGGGCGAGCCGCAGTTCAAGCTCACCGTCAACGTCCCCCAGTCGCTCTACGAGCGGGCCGCCGGAGTGGTGGCCTATGCCGACTACACCGGTGAACCCCCCGAGGTCGACTCGATGACGGCGCTGGTCCGCGTGGCCCTGGTCGCGCGGGTCACTGCGTACGAAAAGAAGTACAACGTCGGCATGGCCTTCCCCGCCCCTGCCCGGCTACGCCGAGGTCGAGCACCCAGGCTCAAGTAGCCACCGCTCCCGGCCCGCCGGAACGCCACGCTCCGCGAGGCTGAGCGGCCACCCGCAATCCCTTGTATCGGGACGTCGATCCCGGGGTTGGCCTCCCCGGGCCAAGAGAGATTGGCGCGGCCTATGAACCACGCGTTCTTGACGGGCTCGGCGTGGCATGCGGTGACTAGGCGTGTAGTTGCCTAGTCTCCGAGTTGATCTAGGGAGGTCAGCATGCGAAGAATCGCTGTCGCAAACCACAAAGGTGGCGTGGGCAAGACCACGACCGCCGTGAACCTTGCCGCGGGACTCGCCCAGGAGGGCTACCGCACCCTGCTCGTCGACGTCGACGCGCAGGCCCATGCCACCTTCTGGTTCGTTGAAGACCCGGATGACGTCAACTACGACCTACAGGACGTCATTTCAAAGAACATCCCCCTGGCCGATGTCATCCGGCACACCAGGATCCACGGACTCGACCTCTTGCCGGCCACTCTCGCGCTCGCACCCCTGGAGACCGAACTGGTCTCGATGACCCGCCGCGAGGATCGGATCGCTCGGGCACTCGCCGTCGTCGACAACGACTATGACTACATCGTCATGGATCTGGCGCCGAGCCTGTCGCTGGTCAGCCTGGCTGCGCTGGTCGCGGCCACCGACCTGATCGCGCCGGTCAGTGCCACCAAACTGGCGGTGGGCGGCCTAGGCGCCTTCCTGGGTTGGACAGAAGACTTCCGACAGGAGGGATTGATCACCGCTCCCCTACTCGGGGTTCTCATCACGATGACCGACTCACGAACACGCATCACCCGCGAGGTCATCGATGCCCTGCAGAACAGTGACCTCCCGCTGTTCGAGACCAGGATCCCACGCCGCGTCGCTGCTGAAGATCAGGTCGCCGATCGGCTCGTCGTCGGCGACCCGACCACGAACCACGACCTCGCGGAGGCCTACACGGCCCTGGTCAAAGAGGTGCTCGATCGGACGGGGGCGCAGCAGCATGGGTAAGACCGTCAGCGCCGCCGACATGCTCAGCGCTGGCCGCCGCCGACGCGATGATGCGGAACCGGATCTCGACAATCAGGCGTCTAGACGCTTAGACGCTTCTACCACTGCACGCTCAAACGCTCAGACGTCCAAACAACTAGACGCCGAGACACCTGAACGACTAGACGACCCAGCGTCTAGACCACGTGACAACCAGACGCCTCAGCCACTAAGCGACACAGCGCCTAAGCGTCTAGACGACTCGGCGTCTGAGCACCCAGACGTCTCGGCGTCTGAGCACCCAGACGTCTCGGCGTCTGAGCACCCAGACGTCTCGGCGTCTGAGCACCCAGACGTCTCGGCGACTAGACGTCTAGTCGTCGCCCAGCAGCCGACGACGCCGACCTTCGAGCGGTCAACGGTCTTCTTCACTCCGCAACAGCGGCAGTGGATCAAGCGGACCACCAAGAGCCTTCCCGACGGACTGTCCATGTCCGATGTCGTGCGCCTTGCGGTCAGCCGGCTGATCGTCGAGGTCGGTGAGGGCCTCGAGCTGGTCCCAGCCTTGGCTGCGCAGGCCCACGCGGACGCACAGGTGTTCACCGGTCGGCGGAACCGTGGTCTTCCACCTGCGCAGCAGGATCAGAGCGCCTGAGCTCGGTAGGCGACTAGGCGTCTAGACGCGTAGGCCACTAAACGCCTAGACGTACGTAGACGACGCACCAATTGGTAGAGCGGCCATCGTAGGCCGCCGGCGTCCCCAGCTCCTGATCTGTCCAAGCATGCCTGCAGTGCGCATTACCGTATTACCGGTATTAAGTGCTGCCCCTTCGTGGTTGACGCTGCTCGTGTCCTAGATGCACGACCAGCGAGGTGTCCGCCCATGTCGGTTCGAGCCGACCCCGGAGCCGCTCCGTCGACCACCGCGAACACGCGGCCGGTCGGGGAACAGCCCGAGTCGAGTTTCCGCACGCGGCGACGTGAATCGGTCGCGGAGGCGCGGCGGCGACGAGAGAAGCTGCTCGCGGAAGCCCCGGATGCGGACCCGCAGTTCGTGCACGCGCTCGCATCCGCGGACGCTCTCTGGGGCCCGGACGAGCAATGGCGCGTTGCGGTGCGGACCCATGCGGGCTCCCTGGTGTTGCGGCCGACCGAAGCCGGTGATGAGTCGGCCGCCCTCGGGTCGCCCACCGCACCGCACGACCAGGCGAAGCGGCGCTGGCCGCGGCGCCTCTCGATCCGACATCAACACCGCACTAGAAGGACTCGGCCGATCAAGGACGGAACCGTAGCCACCTTTGATGTGCCGCTGCCCGGTCGACCATCCCGAATGGTGGGCCGTCCGCGGTCCTGGGTGACCCGCCTACTGCTGATCGCAGGACCCTTGCTACTTGCCGGGGGAGTGGCCTACTCCTGCGGGGTCTCGACAGGGTCATCGCGGCTGGTGCAGCAGGCGTCGATCAGTAGTCAGGACGCCGCCGCGTTCCATCTGAGCAGCTTCCCGGCCGCGCGGGCGTCGGCGTTCGGTGTGGCGTACCTGGCCCTGTGCTGGACGCACCCGGCGCCCACCGATGCCACCGCCACCAAGGACAGGCTGGCCGCGCTGGCCGAGATGACGTCGGCCGGCGTCGCTCCGGGTTGCGGGTGGACCGGGTCGACACCCTCACCGGCCCCGCTGACGGTGATCTGGGATGGCACCGCGACCCCGCTGCCCGACACCTACTCCGATGGTGCCGCCGCCCAAATGGGTTTCGTGGTGACCACGGCGGACCGTCGCACGGTCGGTGTCACCGTGCCGATCTGGGTCCCCTCGCCGAACTCGCCCACCACGGGCGTCAGGGTCGTGGGAGACATCGCGGTCGTTCCGGTCGCCACCGCCGCACCCGCGCCCACACCCGTCGCACCGGCAGTCACCGACACGATGATCGCCGAGTCCCTCACCCGCAGCGTGATCATGCCCTTCCTGCAGGCATGGTCGGCCTCCGACCCGGTGCAACTCAATCTGGTGCTCGCCCGGGACGCCAGCAGCCGAGCACGGACCGGAATGGACGGGCAGCTATCCCAACCAAAGGTCAACGGCCTGCGCGTCATCGTCACCCGTGGCGACCCGGCCGCCTACCGGGACGGTGACCGGCTCACCGCCCAGGTCAGCGTGGACTGGACCACCAGGACCACCGGTGTCCAACGGTCCGGGTACTCGATCTCCCTGGGGATGAGCGCCGGCCGCTGGCAGGTCGTCAACATCACCGGAAGCGCACCCGATCCGGCCGGGGGAGCCTCACCCTCCACCACCTTCGCCGCGCCGTCATCGACCACACCGCCGGCCGGCTGAGGCCCTCCCATCCCCGTACCTGCTACCGCGCCACCGCCTGATCGGAAAGGACATCCCCACGATGACAACCACATTGGCCGCCGTCTCCGCCGTCTCCACCGAGGCCGTCACCTCGGTGACCCTGGCCGGGCCCCTGGACGAGGTCAACACCTGGCTCGGTCAATGGGGGAGTTCCTTCCAGATCCTTGGGGCAACGATCCTGGGGATCTGCGCGATCTTCGTCGGGATCAAGCTCGGAGCCAAGTCGGTGGCCAGTAGCGGACCCAGCTCGGGCACGAGAGAGTCTCTGGGCGCGCTGTTCCAGCTTGCCATCGCCGGCATCATCATCGGCGCCGCGCTGCTGCTGGTCCCGATGCTGATCAACATCGGGAAGGGCAGTGGCACACCCGCTCCCGCAGCGCCGGCGGCCACGTCAGGGGAGACCGCAGGCGCCTAGCCCTGGCCCGAATCGTGCCGATCCCGTGGTCGCAGCGCCAACGGTGGAAGTGAGAACCCCGTGACAAGCACCGAACCGGTCATCTACTCCGACGACTACACCAGGCTGTTCACCTACCAGTCCAGACAGTTCACCATTGGGGATCTGTCGCTGCGGGCCATCGGCGGCGTGCAGTGGAACGCCGCGGCCCCGGCCGGGGCGATCGCCCTGGCCTGCACGGTCCTGTCCGCCCTCGCGCTGTGGGTGGTGGGGCTGTCGCCGTGGTGGTCGTTGCTGGTGGTCCCGGCACCGGCCGTCGTGGTGTACGTACGGATGGCCAAGGACCGCAGCGGCGGCCTGACCGAGATCGAGAAGCATCGACTGGCCTTCAACTTCCGCTACCGGCAGCCGCGGGAGTTCCTGGGGCTGACCGCCGACACCGAACCCACCGACTTCCGCTGGGACATCATCTTCTGGGTTCCGCCCACCCGCACCAGCGGTCCCCGGCCGGCGGTGACCCGATGATCATCGTGGTCCTGGTGGCCATCCTGGTGCCGGCCTTCATGGTCGGCGCCTACCGGATCCAGCGGCGACGGGAACTGAACAAGAAACGCACCAGCGGCCGCCCCGACAACATCACCAGAACCAGCACCCCAGACTCACACAAGAGGCGTACCCGGCGGGACCTTCGTCGGCTCGGCTACCGGTACGCCGATGACAACCTGTTCGTGCACGGCACAGGGGTGTTTGCCGGCATCCTGATGGACACCAGCACCGACGAGTTCGCCACCAAGAACGAAACATCCGATTCGGCAATGGGCCCCGTCGGCATCTACCAGTCGCTGCTGGGCCTGTTCGACGGAAAGCCGGTGCACTGCCACGAACTGGTCCGCTACCGGCCGATCACCACCCAGGGCTGGCTGGACCAGCTGCTGGACAACGCGTGGAATCCCACCCCGATGTACCAGATCCTGGCGGAGAAGGTGGCCGACCACATCCGGCACTCCACGCCGCAGCGGATGTGGGCGCTGATCGTCCGGTTGGGGGACTGTCCCTCGCCGACCGGTGTCGACCCCTACGCCGAGATCAGTTCGGCCATCACCGGGGTCGCCGAGGAGCGGTTGACCCCCGCCGACCTGGCCCACTGGACGGTGCTGGCGCAGAGCCTGCACGAAACGGTCGGCGCCTACGGCGGTGAGCCATTGACCCGGCGAGACCTGCTCTGGCTGATCCGCAAGCCCGGCCACGGTCACCTACCGGTCACCGACGAACCGGCCACCAGCCGCCGGCCCTGGCGGGGCGGCTTCTTCGAGCTGGCCGCGACCATCCGCGGCCGCAACGCCGGCGGCGGATACATCCAGCTCCGACACCGCGACGACTCGACCGGCGTGGAGCACACCTCCTACACCGCCACCCTGGTGGTGGCCGACCAGCCGCCCCGACAACTGTTCAACCCACGCCGGGCCTGGTCCAAGCGACTCGCCCGGCTGGCCGTGCCCGCCGAGATCTCCTGGCGGTACACGCTGATCCCACCGACGCAGTGGAAGCGACTGGCCGACAAGGCGGTCGGCAACGTCGCGGACGAAACCGCCGACCGGGAGAAGGCGGGTGCGGACGCCGACGACGGGTTCGAGGCCCGCCAGGATCAGGCCGAGCAGATCAAGGCGGACAACAGCGACGGCGACCTGCAACCGGGAATGGTCGGCCGGCTGCGGCTGACCGTCTCCGCACCGACCCCGGAACAACTGGCCCGCGCCGTCAACGCGGTCAAGGCCGCGATGGGCGATGTCAAGGTCGAGGTCCCCGAACACGCAGCGCTGCCTCTGCTCCTGGAGCAACTGCCCGGCGAAGCGGTCGCCACCGACCTCG
>DATDBV010000500.1:0-24344 GCA_036524715.1 Nakamurella sp.
CAGTTGCGCGAGCACCGCCGGGTGCGGCGATTCCGGCACCCGGGCACGGATGGCCAGCACGCTCGCCCCCGGTGGGCACAACCGGGCGGCGGCCCGCAGCCGGGCGGGCTCGACGGTCGAGCCGAAGACGAGCACCACCAGCGATGTCCGCGGGTGCCGCCGCGCCGCGAGGCGGGTCATCGCCAATAGGTCGGGAGAATCTTGCGTGGTCCGCACAGGGCTGAACTGGTCGAGGACACCCTGGTCGGTGGCGGCCCGAATCGTCGAGCCGGCCGCATCGACCACCACGTCACGACGACGACGGGCCAGTTCGGCGACGACGGACGCCGCGCAGCTCACCGCGAGCTCGAACTCCTCGGACGTCCCCCCGACACCGAGACCGGTGTCGGCACCGTCGGAAACGGCTCCGACGGTCCCGTAGTCGTCCGGGTTGCCGGCCAGCACCACCGCGACCAGGGACCGATGCGTCTGCAGGAATTCCCGGACCTGCAGCGTGCCGCTGCGCGCCGTCTTCTTCCAGTGGATGAACCGCCGGTCGTCGCCGGGCACGTACTCGCGCAGCGTGTGGAACGACAGGTCGCTGGCGGTGCGGATCGCCGACTCCTCACCCTCCAGGTCCCGGGTGAACCCGGGCAGCGGATCGGGCAGTCGCACGGTCCGCGGGTGCACGTACACCTGCTCGTGCACCGGCCATTGGACGACCCGGCGGATCAGGCCGAACACATCACCGCGCACCGCCCGGGCGGGACCCAGCTCGATGACCGCGCGCCGGTGGGTGGGTAGCGGGATGGTCACCGGGTGCGACGCACCACCCGGCAGGGAGGGCACCCGCACCTGCGCGGGCAGCCCGTCGACGTCCAGTTCCAGCCCCAGCGGCAGCATCCGCCGGGTCGAGACGTTGCGCACGCCGACCCGGGCCGCGGCCGGCTCGCCGACCACGAAGCGGGTCCGGGACAGGTCGAGGTCGATGGCGACCGGGGACCGGCCGAGGGCCATGGCCACGGCTACCAGCAGCACCACGGCCAGGCCCGCCGCCAGACCGGTCCATTCCCGCCAGCCGGTCACCCAGCCGAGCGCGGCCGCGCAGCCGGCGACCACCAGGGCCACCCGCCCGCGTACCGTGACCGTGCCCCACATCGCGGCGAACCGGGAATCACCCGACGGCCGGGGCCCGGGTTCGGGCGGGCCCGCCTCCCCCGCCGACGCCGCCGCCTCCCCCACCGACGTCACCGACGTCGCCAACGCCGCCGACGCAGACGACGCAGACGCCACCGCCGAATCCGAATCCGAGTCCGAATCCGGCTCGACCGAGGTCACGCCGCGCCCCGCGGCGGCGGCACTGATTGCAGCACCCCGCGGATCACGTCGGCCGCGGTCAGCCCGCCGTACTCGGCCTCCGGATCGATCGAGATGCGATGCGCGAGGACCGGTTCGGCCAGCGCCTTGACGTCGTCCGGAACCACGAAGTGCCGGCTGCGGGAGGCCGCCAGCGCGCGTGCGGTGCGCAGCAGGGCGATGGCCCCGCGCTGGGACACACCCAGCGTCACGCCGTCCGCGGTCCTGGTCGCCGCCACGATCGCGGTGATGTACCGCAGGATCGAGGTGTCCACATACACCCGCGATGCCTGGTCGACGAGGTTGCCGACGGCGGTCGGGGTGAGCATCGCGGTCACCACCGGCCGCCCGGCGCGGGTGCCGACGGCCGCGAGAATGGCCATCGCCGCGTCCGTGTCGGGGTGACCGATCGACGTCCTGATCAAGAACCGGTCGAGCTGCGCCTCGGGCAGCCGGTAGGTGCCGGCCTGCTCGATCGGATTCTGCGTGCCGATCACCATGAAGGGCGAGCCGACCGGCCGGGTCACGCCGTCCACCGTCACGGCCGATTCCTCCATGACCTCCAGCAGCGCGGACTGGGTCTTCGGCGAGGCCCGGTTGATCTCGTCGGCCAGCACGATCGAGGCGAACACCGGACCGGGATGAAACTCGAACGCGCCAACCGCCTGGTCGTAGACGGTCACCCCGGTCACGTCCGACGGCAGCAGGTCGGGAGTGAACTGGATGCGTGACGTGGTCCCGTTGATGATCGCGGCGAGCGCCTTGGCCAGTGTGGTCTTGCCGGTGCCGGGCACGTCCTCCAGCAGTAGGTGACCCTCGGAGACCAGGCAGATCAAGGCCAGCCGAATGGCGTCGGGCTTGCCGACGAGCACCTCACCGATCGCCTGCACGACGGCGTCGAACAGGCCGGCGAACTGGGCGGCGTCGGTCGCCTCCAGAACGGGCGGGCCGGAGCCGTCGAGTGCCTGCACGGGTGTTCCTAACATGTCGGGATTTCGTCCGGCGGGCCGGACAGTGCCGGCTTCCGATACCAGTTGCGATTTTTGTCCAGGTACCACTGATTCACCATCTTGAACGGGGCGGGCGCGGAATTGCCGGCGGGGAATTCGGGATAGGACGGACCGGTCTGCACGCAGAGCAGTTCGGCCGGGGCGGGTGCGGTGACCCAGACACCGGGTGCGCAGTTGTCCACGGTCCGCCACTCCCCTTCGTACCGCTCGGGCACCGCGCAGGTGCCGTCCAGCGGGGCGAGCGCCTGGGTGGCCACGGCGAATGCGGTCGCGGTCGACCCGGTTGCGGTGGCCTCCTTGCACTCCTGAGTGGCGCCGGAGCCCACGCAGTACCGCGCCTTGGCCGAGATCGTCGCCCCGTAATCCACGTCCCGTTTCCAGGATCCGGTCAGATTCGAGGCATCCGGGCTGTCATTGGCCGCTCCGCTGATCGTCACCGTCTGGGCGGTCACGTCCCGGCCGTTGCCACCGGGGAAGGTCCAGGTCACCTCGATCGTCCGCCCCCACTTGTCGGTGGGCGCGACCGTGACCTTCGGCGCGGCGAGACCGCCGAACGGCCGGCCGGTGGCCCGATCGCTCGGGGGCCCGCACCGCACGTCCTCGGAGTAACCGGCCTCACCGTTGCAGGCCCGCACCTCGACTGCGTACTCCGTGCCGTTGGCCAGACCACCGATGGATGTCGACGTCGATGGGCCGGCGCTGCGCCACCCGCCGCCGTCGACCCGGTACTGGTACTCGGCCACCGGGCGACCGGGCGAACCCGCGGCGGTCCAGGAGGCGACCAGCGACGAGTCACCCGGCGTCAGCGCCAGGCCGGCGACCTGAGCCGGCCGGCCGAACGGTGCCACGGTCGCCGGACCGGCCGGCGGGCTGTCACCGCGTCGGTTGCGGGCGATCACCGAAACGGCGACCGGATCGTTGGCGTCGACGGGCAGGAACGTCGAGCGCCAGTCGGGTCCGCCCGAGGCGACCTCGTTGTTGTTCAACAGCAGGCGGTACGACTGCACGGCGTCGCCGCCGTCGTCGGCCGGCGGAGCCCAGCTGACCGCAACCCCGCGCCGACCCGCGTCGAAGACGAACTGGGCGGACAGCGCGGTCGGTGCGCTCGGCACCCCCGATGGCACCATCGCATCGCTGGGCGCCGACCAGCCGGAGAACCCCTGCTGGTTGGCGGCCCGCACCTGGAACCGGTAGCTGCCGGCGGAGTCCAGCCCGGCGAGCACGGTCGGGCTGGCCGCACCGTCCACCACCCGCACCGCTTCGTCCCCCCGGAGCACCTGCAGCGACATCGTCGTCACCGGGGTGAAGTCACCGGTGGGCACCGACCAGCTCACCGACACCTCGCCCCGGGCGCGGTACTCGACCGACGGTGCGGCGGGGACCGTGGGCGTCACGTCCGGCACGATGACCGCGGACGGGGCTGACGGGGCGGACCGGCCGACCTGGTTGGCGGCGGTCACCACGAAGACATAGGCCTGGCCGGGGGTCAGCCCGCCGATCAGGCAGGTGCTGTCGGCGCCCGGGCAGTCCTGCGTGATGCCGCCGCCGGTGACCGAGTAGGTCTGCACCGGGGCGCCGTTCGCGTCCGCGGGGTCCCACTGCAGTTGCACGCCGCGCGCGGTGACCGTGCCGGGGACGGCGGCCGGCACGCCCGGGGCGGACGGCCGGTCCTGGATCTGCACCCGCAGGGTGGCCGTGACCTGGCGTTCGGGGTCCTTCGTCCCGTCGATGACGTCCGCGGCGACCACGATCTCGCCGATGAATCCGGCGGCCGGGGTGACCCTGACGGTGCCGCCGTCGGCCGTCGGTCCGGTGGCGACGCCGGCGGCGCCGTCGACGACCCGGACACCGGTGATCGTCAGCCCCAGGCCGACCGGGTCGAGGCTGCCGGTGAGCATGTCAACGGCCACCTCGACGCCACCGCGACCCTGCCCCACCTGCTGATCCACCACGGTGGGTAGCGGTCTGGTCGATCCGGTGACGGTCACCGTCAGGGTGGCGTTGCCGTCCTTGCCGTCGCCGTCGGTGACGCCGATGGGCAGCTCGACGCGGGTGCCGCGGGGGGTGTCCGCGGCCACGGTGACGGTCACAATGCTGCCCTGCAGCCCGGCGTCCACCCCCGCCGACCCGGACCCGACGCCGGAGCCGACCCCGTAACTGATCGTCGCCTGCTGCCGCTCGTCGAACGTGGTGGTGAGCGGGGCGAGGTCCAGCGACGCGGTGGTGCCGGCCTCGACCGGCAGCTCGGCGGAGTCCAGTCGCGGCGGCGGTACCAGCCGCGGCTCGATGCGGACCGGGATGCCGAGCACCACCGGTGGTCCGGTGCCGACCGCGATCGGCACGTAGACGGCGGCCGAGCCGCCCGCGTCGGACGGGGCGGTCAAGGTCAGGGTTGTCGCCGAGGTCCGCGCCGCGGTGCCCTGGGCCAGGCGGGGCGTCGGATCGGCGGCGATCGTCACGACGTCCTGGCTCGAGCCGCCGACCACGACATAGTCGCCGATCACCACGTCCACGCTGCGGCCCGCGTCCAGCGGGATCGGCCCGACCCCGGACCGGAGCTGCGGCCCGAACAACTGGTCCCGCGGCGGCACGACGATGAACGCCCCGGCCCGGCCGCCGTTGGCGTCGGTGACCTGATAGGCGATGACCTGCCGCACCGACGACACGGTCACCCGGATGGTGCGTCGATCGACCAGGCTCGCGGCGCCGGCCGACAGCTCGTCGACGGACACCGTCAGGTCGCCCGACCGCCCGCTGCGGTTCGTCACCGAACCGGACAGGTCGACATCAACAATGTCGCTGCCGGTGTCAGGGCCAGCGGTCAGATCCCCGGGCTGCACGAAGACGTCGTGCGCCACCGGATCCGGCATCGGCGCGTCCTGCGACACGCTGACCCGCACCGACCCGGACGCGGTCAGGCCCTTGTGGTTGACGACCGAGTACCGCACGGTGCCGACGGTCGGCTCCGGCGGCGCGGTCAGGATCAGGCTCGCGTCCTCGACCTGCACGTCCAGACCCCCGGTGGCGGCGAACGCGGGGTCGGCGAAGGCGACCGGCTGCCCGCCCGGGTCCACCACGGAGGCGAGCGGGTCGATCCGGATGCTGGCCCCCGGCCGCACCGACACCGCCAGGTCCGGCGCGACCGGCGGGCGGGCGGCGTCGGACGGCGCGACCACCAGCACCGTCACCTCACCGGTCACCGTCATCCCGCTCGAGTCGGCCGCCACATACCTGATGCGGTCGATTCCCGGAGCGCCGAACGCCGTGTAGGACAGGGTGTCCGGTCCGGCCACCCGCACCTCACCGAGGGGCGCCTCCGGCTGCTCGATCGACCGCAGGGTGACCCAGTCGCCGTCCGGGTCGGTCCCGGCCAACGGGACGGAGATGGTGATCCCGCTGCCGGCGAATACCCGGGCGGTGGCCGATGGCGGCACGTCCGGCGGCCGGTTGCGGTCCGGATCCGCCGCCGTCACGGTGATCGTCACCGTGCCGGCGGACTGGGCCGGTCGCAGCGCGGTCGCCGAACCGGAGGACGCGGTGTAACCGAAGGTGACCTGGCCCGGTGCCGCGTCGGCGGCCGCCAGGTAGCGGATCGAGTCGCCGGTGACGAACACCCGACCGGGCAGGGCGGCGACCTGGGTCTGGTCGACCTGCACGGTGACGGGCGCGCCGTCCTGGCTGGTGGTGAACCGGGTGACGGGGAGGGTGACAACGTCCCCGGCCCGGACGGTGGACTGCGCGGGACCGCTGAGCGGGGGCGGGACCGCCCTGGGCTCGGGCACCGGGACGACCCGAATCCGGCCGGCCGGCGCGCTCGCGCCGTCGAACACGGTATAGGTGAACTCGACCGGTTGGCGCAGGGTCCGGCCGGCCCCGATCCGGACCAGATGCAGATCGACCACGGCGACGCTCACCTGGGCCGCCTGACCGTCGACCGGTTCGATCTGCTGGATGGCCAGCCCCTGGCCCTTCGGGTCGGCATCGTTGGCGGTCGGGTCGATCACCGTCTCGCCGTCGGCCGGCAGGTAGGCGAGGTCGAGCATCGGCACCACCGCGGCGGCCGGGTCGGCTGCCGCGGTGACGTCCACCCGCAACACACCGGTGGTCCCCCGACCGCCGGCCGCGGCCTCGAAGGTGAAGTAGAAACTGCCCGGCTCGGCGGCCCCGACCGACACGGTCCCGTTGCGCTGGTCGACCCGGGCGGTGGCCGCCTCGCTGCCCGTCTCCGGTTGGACGGAGCTGATGACGACGGGTTCGGGCGACCCGCTGACCACGCTGCGCCGCAGGTCGATGACCGCCGGGGTGCCGACCACGGTCCGCGCGTGCGCGGGGTAGACCAGCGGAACACCGGATCCGGTCTGCCCGACGGAAATGGTCAGGGTGCCGCCGGCCTGTTCGGCACCGTCGGACACGACGAAATCGACCGGCACCTCGGCCCCGACGCCGGCCCCGGTGTTGCGGTAGGTGACGGTCCCGTCGGGCCGGAACGAGACGACGTCCGCGCCGTCCGTCGCGGCGGACACCAGGTGCAGGTCGTCGCCCGTCGGGGACACCATGTCGTCCAGCACGTTGTACGACACCGTGCCGCCCACCTCGATGGACACCGCCGATCGGCGCACCGGCTCGGGGGCCCGGGTGACCCCGGCCGGCTGCACGGTGATCGCCACCCGGGCCGACGCGGTCGCTCCCCTGCCGTTGCCGACCTGGTATTCGACCGTCGGCACGGACGAGACCGTGCCGGCGACGGTGACCTGGAGCGCGGTGCCGCCACCGACCACCGCGACCGTGCCGACCTCAGCCGGCAGCGGCGTCACCGACTCGATGACGACGCTGGTGCAGTCGACTCCGGGATCGTTGTCCAGCACACGCAGGACCGTCGTCCGGCCGACTCGGACGCCGAACACATCATCGACGGCCATGGGCTCGCCGACGGGCACCGCCGTGCAATCCGGCGGCAGCCGGGGCAGCTCGTTCGAGTTGGTCTGGTTCTGGTCGATGATCTGGTTGTCGACGGGGCCGTCCGGCGTGACGTCCGACCAGTTGTCCACGGGCCGGAACCCGTCGCTGGCGATCCACGACCGGCCGCCGCGCGCGTCGGTGAGCACGACGGCGCCACCGCGTGCCCGCAGGCCCATCTCGGAGTCGGGCTCGGTACCGGTCAGCGTGATCGGCGCGGCCGGCTGGTCACCGCAGGCCGCCAGCCCGGTGGTGACCGGTCGCGTGACGCGCTCCACCCACGCCGCGTACCGGCAGCCGCCGACGACCACCGGAGGCACCGGGGTCCCGGTCGCCGACGTGACGGTGTGCACCGCACCGTCGGCCAGGCCGACCGCCAGCAGCCCGGCCGACGAGGCGATCAGCACATCACCGGACGCCGGCCCGGCCTGCTGCAGCACCGCGTCCGGGACGTCCGGCAGCGCTATCCGGCGGCCGTCAACCCGCAGGGCGGAATCCGCCCGGTCGAGCACGACGGCCGTGTCGCCGACGGTGGTCAGTTGGACGTCGCCGGAAGGTCCGGAGGCGGGCGTGCCGGTGGCCGGGTTTCCGAGGGAGAGCGGACCGCCGCCGCCCAGGTCCGTGGTCACCGGTTCGGCGCCCCGGCTGACCCGGATGATCTGCGCCGAACCCGGTCGGGTGGCGAACACCGTTCCGTTCGTGCTCACGGCCACCACGGCCAGTGCACCCACCGTGGCCACCGGCGGCGCGACGTCGACGTCGACGTCGCTCAGGTCTGTGGCCGAGCCCACCCACAGGCGTCCGTCGGTTCGATCGGCCACGGCGACGGTGCCCGCGCTCACCGCGATCTCGGGGCTGGCGGGGATGGCGACCCGAGCCCCGAAGCTCACGGTGGTGGTGTCCAGGACCCGCAGCTCGTCCTTGTCCGCGTCGACGACGAACACCGGGTCGGCCGGGTGGCCCGCCGGGTCCTGCACCACCGTCGATTCGGCCGGCAGCAGCGCGGCCGAATCCAGCTCGCCGATGCCGGTGTTCACCCGGCCGATGTAGGGCCCGTCGTTCTTCAGCACCCAGACCGCGCCGTCCACCGGCTCGGGCGGGACCTGGGCGAAACCGGGCCGCTGCCAGGCCACGATCACGCCGGCGACCAGCACCAGCGAGCACACCACAGCCACCGCCGGACCCAGCGGGGAGCGTCGACCGGAAGACGTCCAGCGGTGCGGCGGGCGCGGCAGATCAGACACGCCCGCCTCCTTGATCCCCGCCCACGCCGCTCACGCCGATCCGCGGATCGGAAACTCGCCCGGCCTACATGATGCCATCCAAATGGGTTCTCGTCATAGCCGGCTGAGGCCGATCCGACGACAATACGGTCGAGATATCCGGATTCTCGCCGACTTCCTCGCGCTTCGATTGATCCATTGGCGCACGCGGTGCCCTGGTCATTACTTGTTGTAGTGCTGTTCGGCCCGGTTCCCGGTCGTCCCAGTATCCCCGTCCGGGCGTTGCCCCGACAGCCCTGTGGACAACTCCGCCGTGCAAGGCTGGCCGGATGACCAGCCCCGCCGTCTCCCGACGGCATCACCCTCGCCCGGTGATCACCGCCGGCGCAACGACGGCGGCGGTCGTGGCGGTCCTGTTGGCGGTGCTGCTGGCGGGCTGCACGTCGATCCTGGACCGGCCGTCGCTGCCACCGGGCGGGACCGTCGACCCACGGATCGCGGCGTCCGGCGTGGCGACCACGTCGGCGTCGATCACCCCGGTGACGCCGGACGGCCTGGTGGCCGGCCCGGGCGTCACCGACGCCGAGATCACCCTCGCCGTACTGGCCGACCCGTCCGCCGACCGCGGATTCGCCGAGGGCGTGCGGCTCTGGCAGCAGTCTGTCAATACGACGGGCGGCGTGTGCGGGCGCGCGATCACAATCGTCGCGAACGGGGTGGACGGGGTGCCGGCCGAATCGGGCTCCGCGTACCGGCACGTCGGGACGACGACGCTCGGGCTGCTGGCCCCGGCACCGCCGTCCGACACGTCCCTGTCCGCGTCGATCGCCGCCGATCAGATCCCCCTGGTCACCGCGACCGGCGCCTCGACCCAGCTGAGTCCGTCCGGGCCGATGGTGGCCGGGGCAACCGCCGACATCCTGTCCATCAACGGCCTGCAGCACCTGCTGGACGCGGGGATGATCGCCGCCGGTGAGACGGTCGGCGTGCTGGACGACGGTTCCGGAAGCGCGGACAACGCGCTGGCCGGGGCCCGCTGGTGGGCCGGCGAGAACGACGTGGCCCTGGACGTCCGGGACGGCGCGGCCGATTCCACCTCATGGCCCGGGGTCGACGCGGTGCTGGTGCCGGCGGACGCCTCGGCCGTGTCGTCGGTGCTGGTCGGCCTCGGCGCGGACCTGCCGTTGCTCACGCTGCCGGGCGGCTTCGCTCCGGACTCCTGGACCGCGGAGGCCGTCGCCGCCGCGGCCGGCCGGTTGTACGTGGCCAGTCCGGCGCCCGCGTACGGGTCGGACTACCCGGCCGCGGTCGCGGTCGCGTCGATGGCCGCGGCCGCCGGGACGGGGGCTGCCGGACCACTGATCATGGACGGGTTTGCCGTCGGCGCGACCTGGGGGCGCCTGCTCACCGAGGCCTGCGCCGACCGCACACTGACCCGGGCCGGTGTCCGGCAGGCCGCCACCACGGTCGGGGCGGCCCCGGACTCATCCCTGTTCGGGGCCGACGACCCGGGCCTGGTCGTCGGATCGGGGTTGCCGGCAACCAGGGCGTCCTCGATCTCCGTGGCCGACGCGGCGGCCCCGACCGGCCTGCGCTCGCTGGCCTGGCTGGGGACGGCACCAGGGATCGAGGACTACACCCCCTGACGGCGGGGCCGGGATACATCGGGGATGCGTGCGGGGTTCCCCGGAGTCGGCAAGGGCGCCTTGCGGGCCACACTCGACACATGAACACACCAGAACGTCCCCCGTATCGCCGGCTCACCCTGTCCACCGACGACAAGATGATCGGCGGGGTCTGCGGCGGCATCGCCGCCTACTTCAATGTCGACCCCACCCTGGTCCGGGTGATCGCCGTTGTCCTCGCCCTCGTCGGCGGCGGCGGGATCATCGCCTACCTGCTGGCTTGGCTCATCATGCCGAAGCCCGGGTCGGCGACGACCTGACGGCCGTCACCACCCAGGCTCCGGCCTGAGCGCCTATGGTTCGCTCGGCAAGCCTCGCTCAGAGCCGAAGCCCGGGTCGGCGACGACCTAATCCGCGCGGCGAGTGAGGCGGCGGTAGCCTGCCGATCATGACGCAGGTGCCCTCATCCGACCTCACCCTTCCCGACGGCGTGCGGCTGGTACCCGGCCGGGGCGGCCTACCCGCGGTCCAGGTGGACGTCGCCGCCTGCTCCGGTGAGGTGTACCTGCACGGCGCGCACCTCACGTCCTGGCGGCCCCTGGGCTCCGAGGTGCTGTGGATGAGCGGCGCCGCGGTGTTCGCACCCGGCCAGGCGATCCGCGGCGGGGTTCCGATCTGCTTTCCGTGGTTCGCCGGTGGCATTGATGGCACCTCGACACCGGCCCACGGATTCGCCCGGACCGCCGAGTGGAGCCTGGTCGACGCGACGACCGACGGCCGATGGGTCGAGCTGAACCTGTCGCTGACCGACACCGAGCAGACCCGCACCATCTGGCCGTATTCCTTCGCAGCCGACTACCGGGTGCGGATGGGCGAGGACGAGTTGGCCCTGCTCCTGACCGTCACCAACACCGGTGACGTGCCGTTCACCTTCGAAGAGGCCCTGCACACCTACTTCACCGTGAGCGACATCCGGTCGGTGCAGGTACAGGGCCTGGAGGGGTCGAGCTATCTGGACATGGTGCCGGGCGCGGACCGCGGACCGCACGTCGAGGATGGCCCGGTCCGCTTCACTGCCGAGCTCGACCGCACCTATCAGGCCACCGGCGCGACGGCCGTGATCCGGGACGGCGACCGCTCGGTGACCGTGGCTCGGGAGGGGTCGAGCAGCGCGATCGTCTGGAACCCGTGGGTGGACAAGTCGGCGGCGATGTCCGACTTCGGCGACGACGAGTGGACCGACATGGTGTGCGTGGAGACGGCCAACGCCAAGGCGGACGCGGTGACGCTGGAGCCCGGCGCCGAGCACACGATGAGCGCCTACATCTCCGTCTGAGCGCCGGCCTGCCGGCGCCGCCACAACCCCAGCGTCAGCAGTCCCGGCAGCAGCGGCAGCAGCAGGGTCGCCGCCCGCCAGATCACCAGGGCGGCGACCAGGTCGGTCGGGTCGGCCACCCCTTCGGCGTTGATCAGCACGATCAGGCTGGCATCGAGCACGCCGAGGCCGGCGAACGGGAAGATCGTCAACGGGTAGAGGGTGAACATCGCGGCCAGCACGGCCAGGTAGCCGATGTCGGAACCTGGGATGCCGACGAACCGCAGGCAGACCACCACCACGATCGCGTCGACCAGGATGAAGCCCAGCATGGTCGGGGTGGCCCGGGCCATTCGCGACACGATCCCGGACGACGACTCCTTCTGGAACCGGATCACCGCGGCGGCCCAGGCCTCCGGGTCGACGGTCGGCCGCAGCCGCCTGACCACCAGCGCGGCGACGCGGCCCACGTTGCCGGCGGCCTTCTCCCCCTTGGAGATCAGCACCATCGCCCAGACCAGCAGCGCGGCCGCGGCCAGGCCGCCGATGGCCATCCAGAGCTGGATGCCCTCGACCGGCAGCACGAACAGGGTGAGCACCAGCCCGATCAGCGGTGCGACGAACCGGGCCAGGTAGAACACGATCGTGTCCAGCACCAGCGCGGAGGCGCCGCGGGTCGTCTCCACGCCGAAGGACTTGAGCATCGACAGCCGCAGCACGGTGTCCGCCGGCGGCGGCGTGAAGGTCTGGATCAGGGTGCCGGACAGCGCCGTCTGCAGCGCGTGGGGCATGGTCAGGCCGGGAATCAGGATCGGCAGCGTGGAGGCGTTGACCGACTGCCGGACGGCGATGAGCAGGACGACGACGCCGATCTCCCACCAGGTCAGCCGGGCCAGCGCGTCGCCCACCTGCGCCCAGTCGACCGCCCGCAGCGCCTGCACGGCCAGGTAGACGCCGCCGACGACCAGGACGATCTTGGCCGCCATCACCAGCACCCGCCGCCACCTGGCGCGCTGCTCGGCCCGGTCGGTGACGGCCGGTGTGGACGCGGCTTCGGCTTCACTCACATAGACCATCCTCGCCGACGGACGACGCCGGGCCGGGCGGGGGCCGGACCACGGAGATCCACAAGGGCAGCCATCTTCGGCTGCTGGTGTGGGAGTGGGTGGGGTCGCATCGGGACCCGGGCCGGTTCGCGCGTGCCGCCCGACGGCTTGGTCGGCGAGATCCGTACAGGAGCAGCCATCTTCGGCTGCTGGTGTGGATGTGGGGAGGGTCGCGTCGGAACGGGTCGGTTCACGCGTGCCGCCCGACGGCTTGGTCGGCGAGATCCACAAGAGCAGCTTTCTTGCGCTGCTGTTGTGGATCTCGCCGATGGTTCGCTCGGCCAATCCGGCCGGGTCCGAGGTTGACGCCGGGCTCGCTCACCGGACCGCAGCGGCGCGGGCCCGGGTAATTCCGGCCGTCACGACCTCGCGGGCCTTGACGGCCACGTCGAAGCCGTCGTCCCAGAGCCTGGGCCAGATGGCCAGGTCGTTGGACACCCCGGCGCCAGCACGGCGGAGGAGATCGACTCGAAGGTTCGCGGGTCGCGGCGGTCGATGTCGGCCAGCGCGCCGAAGAACGCGTCGAAATCCCGGATGGCCGGACCTCAGGTGGTCCCGGTGGTGCGCGACGATGTGCACGTAGCCGAGCCGGTCGCCGACCTCCCGCACCGGCCTCAACGAAATCGTCCTCCTCGATGTCCATGTGGCCATGTGGTTCGTGTCAGGTCGATCACCACATTGTCCGAGCCGATGTCGTCGGCCCGCGCGAGGGCGTCGTGGGCGAGACGAATCGGCGCTCGGCTGATGGGCACCGACACCCTGGCCCAAATTGCCCGCGACCTGGTCGAGATCATGCGGCGCGACGTACGCACCGACTGGACCGTCCGCGATGACGTGCGGGCCAAGCTCGTCCATCAAGCGCCTCCTCGTCAGGTACGGCTACCCACCGGACAAGCAGCCAGTGCCATCAAGGCAGTCATGGACCAGATGGAGCTGATGGTGCCTCCGTATGCCTCGTCCTCGGAAAGGTCGTGAATTCACACATGTCCTACCGCCAGCGCCAGCAGCCTTCGCCAACGGCATCCAGCTCCAGCCGACACCGGCTTCGACGTCATCGACGTGCCCCGGTCGGCATGAACCGTGTGCGGCACGACACCGTTGCGCTCAATGGCTTCGGCGATGAAGTCGGCCGCCAACTCCGAGTCCTCGACCGGGGAGACGATCCAGGACGGGTTGAACCCGGTTGAACCCGGCGAAGATGTCGATGATCACGTACAAGGGAACCCAGATGCCCTTGGTCGGCCGCGCAGCTTGGTGATATCCAACGTCAATACCTGCGAGGGCGGTCGGGAATCACCTGAGCATTCAAGCCCACTTTCGCTTCATCCGGGTCGGCCGCAATCTCCTAGGCTTCAATGGAAAGACTATTGATCAATTGCCCAGCAACCGCACTCCACCGTAAGCAATTGAGGCGATCAAAATCCAGGAATACAGGCCGAGCAGCATCGCCTTGCCGCCGGTACGCGCGAGCGTTCGAAGGTGCACGCCGGCGCCCAATCCGAACAGGGCAGCGGCCAGCACGATCGATTCGATGCCCTGCGCAACGTCCAGCACCTGCTCGGGTACCACCCCGGTGGTGCGCAGCCCCACCATGATCAGAAAGCCCACCACGAACAACGGCACCAAAGGCGGCCTGCGCGCCCCGTACACCGCGGTCTCGTTGCGGCGCCGCCAGAGACTGACCCCTGCAACCAACGGTGCCAGCAACACCACCCGAGTCAACTTGACCACCACCGCGGCCGCCAGCGCAGTCGGACCGACCACGGACGCCGTCGCCACCGTCTGCGCGACGTCATGCACGCTGGCCCCCGTCCACATACCAAACTCGACGTCGGACAGCCCCAGTGGATGCTGCATCAACGGAAGCACCACGATCGCGAGGCTGCCGAACAGGGTGACGAGCACGATCGCCGTCACCACCTCGTCCTCCTCGCTCCTGGTGACCCCGTCCATGGCCGCCACCGCCGACGCGCCGCAGATCGAGAAGCCAGTCGCGACCAGCAGTGAGGTTCCCGGGCTCACCCCCATCCAGCGACCCAGCAACTGAGTGCCGAAGAACGTGATGACGACGATCACAACGACCATGGCCAGCACCGGCGCTCCGAGCTGGATCACATCGGGCACCGCCAACCGCAACCCCAGCAGCACCACCCCTACCCGGAGCAGATGCTTGACCGCGAACCGCAACCCCGGTCGGAGCCGACGAAGTGGAATTCCGAGGTTCCCGACGACCACTCCCAGCACCACGGCGATCGTCAGCGGACTGATCGCCGGAACCCACCCATTGATGGCGAACGCGAGCGCCACCGCGACAGCCGCCGCGAACAGACCCGGCCCGATCCGTGCCAGATGACGCTGAACCGGAACCGGGATGTGCAAACCCTGCACGGCATCGTCTCCGATCCATCGTCAGCCAAGGCGGACGCCGGTACGCGCGCCGTCTCGGATCCATGCCACCGTCCTCGGCCTTAGCGCGCATTGACCGGCAGCGGTGTCAGGGGACCAAGATGTGAACGTACCCGGTGCGGGTTACTCCGGCGAGGAGTGATGTCAGATAGCCAAGGGTCACAAGATCCATCGGTGCAGAATTGACCTGCGAACTCGTGGAACTCGCCAGATGGGTGAATTCGATAGTTCGTCATTCATTATTCATGGCTCGCTGAAATACTGCGGCTACCGGACCAGGCTTTCCAGGACGGCCGTGGTATGGCTGTACCCGAGGAAATGGCCCGCGTCGACCACCTTTCCAGGCGGGCGGGGAGCTCGCCCGCCAACCGTTCACCCCAGGCCGACGCGACGAGTCGGCATCGCCGTGCCAGATCGTCACCGGGGCCCAGGACGTCGCCCGGCGAGAATCCCCACGGCCGCGCCAGACCCGGTACTCCTCGACCATGCCGTCACCACGATCGGCCGCCGAACATCAGCCGGCGGCGACCCGGTGATCTCCGTCGGTACGCCAGAGAAGCGGGTCGACGGCGAGAACAAGATGGCGGGCGGGAATGGCGGCCTGCCGGGGAGCCCCGAGGTCGCTGTCCACGACTTCGTCGACCGAGTGCTGGGCAAGCCCCCACTGCCTCCGTCGGCCCACGGGCGAAAAGCTGTTGAGCGTTCAGACCGGCGATCGGGAGCCCGCCAGGATCGGCCTGTTTCGCGCGATCGCGCCGAGCGCGCAGTCCGTCGCCGATCGGTCAATCCTGGGCAAGGGCGATGCCGAGCACTTGCGCGGCTTCGTTTTGCCGGTCGTCCCGGGACAGGAGCCGCACCTCGTCGGGGGTGACCTCGCCGAATCGAGCGCAGGCGGCAAGGTGGATCGCATCCAGCGTGCGCACGGGGGCACTGCTGACGTACCGCTGCGCGAGCGCGATGGTGTCGCTGTCCAGGGCGACGATGCCCAGGGGCCCGGTATCGGAGGTGTCGGCTGCGTACCGATCCAGCACCCCATTGGCGGTGACTGAATCGATCACACGGTCTCGGCTTGCCCGTGCGAGCGTGCTCGCGATCTCAACGTCCGTCAGCTCACTTGTGATCACCGGCCAATCGCCCGCATAGACGACCCGGGACAACTCCGTGCTGTCGGACTCGTCACCCAGGTAGACGCGGCCGAGCGCGCTGGTGTCGATGTAGATGATCATCGCTCGTCGCGCTCGGAGGAGACTAGGGAACTGGCGTAGCCGGGAGCCGTCGAGATGGTCGCACGGGGATGCGGAGATGGATGGGACGCCCGTGAAATCAGGCGCCCTGCCGCGATGGCATCGCTCTTCCATGCCTGCCGCCCGCCGATGGCCGCCCGCAGCAGCCGGGTGACGTACGCGTTGACCGACTCGCCGGTCAACGCGGCACGTTCCTTGACGGCCTCCGCGAGAGACTCGTCAACCCGCGTAATGAGCTGCTTCATTTACCGATGATAGCAGTAAGGGCACCACGTGCTATCACTGCGTTGGTCTCCGACGTGCCGCCCGGGAGTTGGACCGGAGGTATGAGCTTCTGCGCGACGTGCGGAACGCACCAAACGACGGCCACCGATGCGATCAGGTCGAACCTTGAGGCGATCGCCGCCGCGCCGGCAACGGTCGCCGGATCGGGAAACATCTGCCGGCGGATGATCAGGGCTCGCCGTGCAGGGCTCGCCGGCGATCGTGCAGGACCAGCAGGATGGTCATCCCCATCATCACTCCCAATACGATGCCGGCCTGGTTGGTCAGCACGTGGGCCAGCGGGTACTCGGGAAAGGGCTGCGCGTCGGTGCGCGTGGCGGACAGGAGGTGGTAGAGATTCTGGGCGAAGATGATTCCGGACCCGATCCAGGCCGCTGCCATCGGTGGAAGAAACCTCCGCGACCCGCGGCGGGTGGTCAGCACAAGCAGACCCCACGCCCCGGCGAGGGCCCATGCGCCGGTACTGAACGAGAGTAGGTGCCACCAAATGTCCCGTTCATCGAGCAGGGCCGGGTCGATGCCGAGGGTGCCACCGGTGGCCCAGAAGACCTTGACGACGCCGAACATGACGCAACCGGCCGCAACGAGCCCGGCCAGGGTGATCTGTAGTTGCCGGGTATGCCCCAGTGGCTCCCCATACTCAATGGGACCACCCAGCGCCTCCGGCCATCGCGCCTTGGCGTAACCCGCCAGGCCGAGCGACAGGCCGATGCCGACCCCGACCAGGGAGACCATGACAAGGATCTGTTCGTAGGCCCACACGTCGGCGGCGCCGGCGTCCTTGTCCCGTTCGATGGCGGCTCGGCCCAGCACCGGCGCCAGGAAGAGCATGGGAACGAGGAGGCCGGTGCCCACCCACACGGGCAGGGCGACCAGCCATGCGGGTAGCCGCTCACCCCACGGCCGGCAGAACGCCATCGCCAACAGAATGGCGATAACGGCGAGAGCCACGGTTGCCGCGTTGATCGTGCGCCAGCCGGCGTCGCGCATCTGCTCGGTCGGAAGGAAGAGTCCGCAGGTCCAGGAAATCTTGATCAGCAGGTACGGCGTCACCGCGACGGCGGCACAGCAACCGCTGATCCGGCGCATCTTCAGCAATGGCGACGTGGTCGGCCCCGCGGCCAGGGCTTCGGCGTTCGAGCCGGGGTGCTTCGTGTCGGCGTTCATGGTGTCCACCCTCCCGACGGTGCGGCCCGATCAGATCCCCCCGCCGAGCCATTCCGCTCCCCCGCTCGAGGGAGGCAGGCTCGCGTCGGCTTCTGGCAGGCTGGGTCTTGTGCGGATGCTCTGGCGGCGGTGGTTGTTCCTGCTGCTGGGGGGTGCGCTGTTCACGCCGTACGCGATCTTCGCGGGCTTCGCGGTGCCGCTGACCGTGCCGTCCCTGGCCTCGCCCGTCGACGGTGCCTTCGCCGTCGTGGCCGCGATCGTGGTGGTCCTCGTCGCGATCGCGGCTACGTCCTTGCTGCCCGTCGTGCGCACACTCGAAGGAGTCCTGGCACCGGTGCTGCTCGGCGGCGCGGCCGCCGACCTCGTCGTCGCTCCGGCGCACACCCTGGTGGAGCGAGGACGGACGACGGCCTGGTACCTGCTGCACACCGTTTTCGGTGCGGTCATCTCGCTGGCCTCGGTGGTCACGCCGACCATCGTCATTCTGCTGCTGACCTCGTGGATGCGTGGCGCCGCCGTCGTGCCCATCGGTGACCGGGAGCTCTCGATCGACCAGTGGTGGGCGCCGATGTCGGCGCTCGGTCTGCTGATGTCGCTGGCTGTGGCCATCTGGGGAGCGGGCGCGGCGGCGGCGCGGGTGGCTCCCTGGTTGCTCGGTCGGGACCCGGTCGCACGGCTGGCGGAGCTGGAACGACGGACCGCCGAGCTCACCGAGCGCAACCGATTGGCTCGCGAGCTGCACGACTCCATCGGGCACGCCCTGACCGTGACCACCCTGCAGGCGGGCGCCGCCCGCACCGTGCTGACCACCGACCTCGACTTCGTCGAGCAGGCGCTGCTGGCGATCGAGCAGACCGGTCGGATCGCGGCCGCCGACCTCGACGACTTTCTTGGACTACTGCGCGAGGACGCGACCGCGCGGGCGCCGCTGCCCAGCCTCCGCGATGTGGAGGCGCTGGTCGTCGCGCACCGCAAGGCGGGCCTTCCGGTCACCCTCAGCGTCGAGGGCGACCTCGCGAACGTTCCCTCGGTCGTGTCGCGTGAGGTCTACCGGATCGTCCAGGAAGGGTTGACCAATGTGCAGCGGCACAGTGGACCGGTGCCGACCGAGGTCCGGCTGGCCGTCACCAGCGACGAACTGACCGCGCAGGTGCGCAACGCGGCCGGCCGCGAACCCCGGACGCGCCGAGGACGTGGTGGCGGCCATGGCTTGGCCGGGGTCCGCGAGCGGGTGCAGTTGCTGGGCGGGCGGGTCGAGGCCGAAGAGAACGGCGACGGCTGGCGGCTCCTGGCCGCCGTGCCGACGAGAGCACGACGATGACGATCACGGTCCTGTTGGTCGACGACGAGCCGCTGGTGCGCAGCGGACTGCGGGCGGTGCTCGCCGGCGCCGAGGGAATCGAGGTGGTGGGCGAGGCCGGTGACGGGGCCGACGTGCCGCCGATGGTGACGGGGCTGCGTCCGTCCGTGGTGCTGATGGACGTGCGGATGCCACGGATCGACGGCATCTCGGCGACCCAGCGGCTCATGGCGGCGCCCGAACCGCCCAAAGTGCTGGTGGTGACGACGTTCGAGAACGACGAGTACGTTTACGCCGCGCTGCGCGCCGGCGCCAGCGGATTCCTGCTCAAGCGTGCCCAGCCGGCGGAAATCGTGCAGGCCGTCCGCACTGTCGCGGCCGGGGCTTCGCTTCTGTTTCCGGCCGCGATCCGGTCGCTGGTGCGCACATTCGGTGGCAGCAGATTCGGTGGCGGCCCGCAGGCGACGTCGGTCAAGCGGCTGAGCAGACGCGAGCAGGACGTGCTGCGACTGATGGCACGCGGGATGTCGAACGCCGAGATCGCCGGCGAACTGTTCGTCACCGTCGAGACCGTCAAGACCCATGTCGGCGCCGTGCTGGGCAAGCTCGGCGCCCGCGACCGCACCCAGGCCGTGATCCACGCCTACGAGTCCGGCTTCGTCTCCTCGTCCTTGCCTTGAACACCCGTCGCTTCAGCGGATTTCCAGCCGCCGACAACCCGCGCGCCTCGCCGGCTCTCCGGTCAGTGGTGGGTGCCCGCCGCGACGTTGCCGATGTCGGTTCCGATCTCGACGCCGAGAACGGCGGCCGCGAAGTCGGTCTTGATGACGAACAGTTCGATGGCGATGTCGTCAGGAGCCCGCACGTTGAGATGGTGGCCGGCGTCGGTCTCGGTGATGGCCGAGTGTGGCACCGAATGCTCGGCGAACCGGGTCGCCCAGGACTGTAGGTGCTGGACGTCCGCGACCGCGAGCGCCAGGTGGTCCAGACCGGCGTGATGCTCGTCGAAAGGCCCCACCGCCGAGCCACCGTGCGCGGTCAGGCCGATCGCGAGCGTGGCCGACGGCTGCCACACCACGCAGTACTCCTCGTCCTGCATGACGACCCGGAAACCCATCACGGAGCACCAGAAGTCGACGGCGCGGTCGAGATCGGCCACCGTGAGCCCGAGGTGGGAGAGCCCCTGAATGTCCGGGGCGGTCGATCGTTCGAGACGACTGATCTGCGCGGATGGTGATGTCGTGGTCATCGCGGGCGCCGCGGTGCGGGGGAAGGAATTTGTCATGACGCTGACAATGCGCGCGCCACCGCCGCCGTCGCGTGGGGCAAAACCCCCAACATGGCCGTATCAAGAGGTGACGGCCGCGGCCAGCTCGACTCTGGAGCGCAGCCCTTGCTTGCGCAGCACGCTGGTGACGTGGTGTTCGACCGTTCGCGGGCTCAGGAACAGCGCCGCCGCGATCTCGCGATTGGTCATTCCCCTCGCGACGAACAGCGCGACCCGGGTCTCCTGGGAGGTGAGTGCCGCACCGCGCTGTGGTCCGCGGCGCACGGTGCTCCCGGTCGCGGCCAGTTCGCTCTCCGCGCGGCCCACCCACAGGTCGAGCCCCATCAGTCGAAACGCGTCCGCCGCCGTGCGCAACTGCTCGCGGGCCGCCCGGCGCTCGCCGGCGCGCCGCAGCCGTTGCCCGTGCGCGAGCCTGGTCCGGGCCGCCGAGAACGGGTCGATTCCCGCAGCGTGCGCACGGTGCGCAGCCTGGAATTCGGCCTCGGCATCAATCAGGTTGTCAGCGGTCATGCCGGCGAGTCGATGGGTCTCGGCGCGGATGTCGGGGTCTGTCGAATCGCGATGCAGTTCGGCGTGCCGCGCGGCGATATCGAGCGCCTCCGGTCCGCGACCCAGGCCGAGGTACGCCTCCGCCAGATCCGGCGCCACCGACAGCGGATAGTCCCCGCGCGGTTGGCGCCCGCCGTCCACCTCGATCCGGTGCTCGAGGATGGCGATCACCCGGGGCAGGTCGCCGGCACACAACGCACAGAAGGACTCGACGATGTCGATGTGCACCGCCGCCGCGGAAACCTCGGCCCGCTGCTGTAGCCGGCGGGCGGCGCCAAGTGCCTCATGGGCCTGCTCGGGACGATCGCGGGCGGCGAGTTCCCAGGCCAGGAGTTCCTGCGCGATCGACACGTCGGCGACGTAACCGAGTTCGGTGCCGAGCTCGACCGCCTCACCGGCGTAGGCGAAGGCGTCCTCATGGCGGCCGAACAGACCCGCCGCGCCGGCCAGCAAGCTCAGCGCCATCGGCAGGACGCCGATCGCGCCCTGGGAGCGGGCGACCCGAAGCCGGCGCGGTGCGTCCCCGTAGGCGAGCGCCAATGTCCCCGCCCAGCTCGCGGCGAGGCCGGCCGTCAACAGGTACCGCGGGTCGTCCTGCAGCCCAGGAGTCTGTTCGAGCAACTCCAGCGCCCGCCGGGCGGGTTCGGCCGCCGCGTCCCACCGGCCGGCGAAGGCCAGGGCCGCGGCCGCCGAATGGGCCACCAGCATGGCCTGCTCCGGATCCCGGGTATCCGCACAGGATCGGATGGCGTCGGCCGCCGCACCCATCCCCTGTGCCGACCCGAGCCGATACTGCGCCTGCATCAGTTCGAACAGTGCCCGGACCCGCACCGCGCCGGTACCCATCTCGGCGGCCTGAGTCAGCAGGTGCGCGGCCCGCCGCACCGAACCGGTGTTCTCCTCGAGGGTTCCGGCACAGAGCAACCCCCGCGCTCGGGCCTGACGCGAGACATCGGCCGGCTCGGCGAGGATTCGTTCGACGAGGAGCCGCACCCGGCCGACATGACCGCTGAGGGCAGCGTCCTCCACCGCGTCGGCCAAGGCGTCCACGCCGGGCCCCGGCCGCGACAGCAGGGACGACGCCCGTTCGGCGATCACCGACGCCGCCGCGTAGCCGGACCGTGACCGTTCCGCGGCGGCCAGGGTCAGCAAGTCGGCGCCCAGGGCGTCGTCCGGGCCGGTGCCCGCCTCGGCGAGGTGGCGCAGGCGCGACCCCGGCCGGTGCCGGTACACTGCGGCGAGCGCCTCATGGGCCGCGCGTCGATCGGCGGTGGTCGCCGTCAGCCAGGCGGCGTTGCGCAGCAGCGGATGCCGAAACTGCACGCCGTGCTCGTCGACCGTCAGGATCCCGGCGGACTCGGCTTCCGCCAGGGCAGCGGCAGCGTCGGTGCCCGTTGCGTCCAGCGCCCGGATCAGTGGCCCGGCCTCGGCATCGAAGGACGCCGCCGTCAGGATGGCCGCCCGGCGCGCCGCCGGTGACAGCTCGGCGATCGTCCGCGCGAACGCGCCCGAGAGACGGACGCCCACCGGCAGCGGCGCGGGCAGTGGCGCCGATCCCCGCCGCTGCTCGGAGTTCAACGATCGGGTCAGCTCCAGCAGTGCGAGTGGATTGCCGCCGGTCCGCGCGACCAGGGGGCCCAGCACGGTGTCCGCTACCGCTCCCGCCAGCAGCCGGCCGGCGTCGGCTGGTCGTAGACCCGACAACGCGAGCTGGTCGATCCCGGCGAGGTCGTCATCGGATTCGGTTCCGGGGAGCCGACGCCGGGTCAGCAGGACTGCGACGGCGTCGTGACGAAGCCGGCGGGCGGAGAACTGCAGCGCTGCTCGGGTTTCCGGATCCATCCACTGCAGATCGTCGACGACGAGCAACAGCGGGTGGTCCTCGGCGTGCACCGAGATCAAGGCAAGCGTGGCGAGCGCGACCAGGAAACGGTCCGCGCCGGCCGAACTCTCGGACCGGCCCAGCGCCGAGGCCAGCGCTCGCCGCTGCCCGCCGGGCAGGGCGTCCAACCGGCCGAGCATCGGCGAGAGCAGGTCGACCAGACCGGCATGGGCGAGCGAGAATTCGGACTCCACACCGATCGCGCGAACAACCTCGATCGCCGGGTGCGTGGACAGCGCAGCGTCGACGACGGCGGCCACCAGGGCCGTCTTCCCGATGCCCGGCTCACCTTCGATGCACACGGCGGATCCGCGCCCGGCCACCGCACGGTGAACGCGGTCGAGAAGGCCACCGAGTTCGGCGTCACGACCCACCAGCACCGCTGAACCGTCACCACGAGCAGTGCTCATGGCGCGGCGTCCATCCGAGATCCACTGCACCGCAGCACTCGCCGACGGTCCGACATCAGGACTCGGCCACCCGCCAGCCACCCGCGGCGTTCTCGACGATCAGATCGGCCCTCCCTGCTGTCCGCTCGATCTCCGTGGCGTTGCGCTCGTCCACGGTCAGCACCCAGTCCCGGGCGGCGTCGGGCTCCTTGCCGAACTCGATATGGCGGGCCACCAGGCGCGCGATTCGCTCCGCCGGGTCGGTCGTGACGAACCATGCCTCGTCCAGCCGCGCCCGCGCCGCCCGCCAGGACGGCTCGTCCAGCAGGAGGTAGTTCCCCTCGGTGACGACGAGCCGGGCCGCCGGCGGTACCACCAGCGCCGCGGCCAGCGGCTGCTCCAGCTCACGCTCGAACCCCGGCACGTAGATCCACTCGCGCGGATGGCTCTTGATCCGGGCCAGCAGGTGCGCGTACCCGTCGGCGTCGAACGTGTCGGGCGCCCCCTTGCGATCCAGGTTCCCGAGCCGGCGGAGCTGGGCATCAGCCAGGTGGTAGCCGTCCATCGGCACATGCGCCACCCACTCATCGCCGTGGCGTCGGCGCAATTCGGCCAGGAGTTGCTCGGCGAGCGTGCTCTTGCCCGCGCCGGGGCCACCGGCGATGCCCAGGATCGCCCGTCCGCGCGTCGGCACGAGCGCGGCCGCTCGGTCGGCCAACCCGTTCAAGCCCATCATTCGCCCAGTGTCGGTCCGATGGCGGTCGCGCGCCGATCAGACGGCGACCACTTCGACCAGCTCATCGGCGCCCCCCAGGTCGACCGCATTCCGGGTGTTGAGGATCGCGCCGTTGGCGTGGGCGGTCGCCGCGATCAACAGGTCCATCGCCCGGACCCGGGGCCGACGGTCTCCACCAGGCCCAGGACACCTTCGACATCAAGCGCGCGTTTCTTGAATCCGCCGCGAAGCGCATCCCTGTTGTCCGGCGACCACACTCCCACTCACCGACTTCGAAATTGTCATCGTCGACAACCTCACGGCTCCCGAACACCTCGAGCGACTGCGCCGAACGAGCGTCAATCTCCTCGTCGCGCCCACCGGCACGCGCGACCGGCCGCCCCATGGCGGACCTCATTGGCCCCGGTCGTGCGCCACCCGAACGGGTTGAGCCTTCTCACTCCGGTTGAGCTGTATGCGCAGATGGCTGATCCTGATCATCAATGGCCGTAGCCGAGTTCGCTTGCGGCCGCGAAGGGGGACGTCCAT
>DATDBV010000501.1:0-4111 GCA_036524715.1 Nakamurella sp.
CTGACGCTGCTGCTGCCCGCGTCGTTGACGGACCATTTCGTGCAGTACCTGCCGTCCAGCATCGGCGGCGTGTTGACCGGCGGCACCCCCGGCGTCGCCCAGTCCTTGGCGCCGTGGACCGGATTCGGCGTGCTGTGCGGATACGCGGCGATCCTGATCGGTTTCGCCGCCTGGCGTCTCCACCGCACCGACGCCTGACCCGCGGTCCACCATGAAACCCCCAGCGACGAAAGGCATCCCGATGAACTCACTGAGGAAGACCGCGCTCGTGGCGGGTGGTCTCTACCTGCTCACCTTCATCAGCTCCATCCCGGCAGTGTTCCTCCTGGCCCCCGTGCTGGACAATCCGGACTACATCATCGGCTCCGGCAACGACACCCGCGTCCTCCTGGGCTGCCTACTCGATCTGATCAACGCATTCGCCTGTATCGGCACCGCGGTCGCGCTGTTCCCGGTGGTCAAACGGCAGAACGAAGGAGTCGCGCTCGGCTTCGTCACCTCCCGAGTCATGGAGGCCGCCATCATCGTCATCGGTGTCGTCAGCCTCCTTTCGATCGTGACGCTGCGACAGAACCTGGCCGGAACTGCCGGCGCCGATCCGGCCGCACTCGTCACCACCGGCCAGTCGCTCGTCGCCACCCGCGATTGGACATTCCTGCTCGGTCCCGACCTGATGGCCGGCATCAACGCATTGCTGCTGGGGTCCCTGATGTACCGATCCCGCCTCGTGCCACGTTTCATTCCGTTGATGGGACTCGTCGGCGGTCCCCTGCTCATCACCGCCTCCATCGCAATCCTGTTCGGCGCCTCCTCCCTGGCCTTGATCACCGCAGTCCCGGTCGCCCTGTGGGAGTTCTCGCTCGGCCTCTACCTGGTCGTCAAAGGCTTCAGGCCCTCCCCCATCACCCCTGGAATGACCGCCCCCGCCATCCCGACCGCAATCGTGGTATCGAAGGAGTCGAAATGAGCGTCTCGAGAAGGAATGCGATCGCCGGGGGCGAATCCACCGCCACCCGGCCAGGCCCGATGACGGCGATCGTGCAGGACCATTTCGGTCCGCCGGACACCCTCCGACTGGTGGACGCTGACAAACCCGAGATCGGTTCGGGAGAGGTGCTGCTCAAGGTGCACGCCGCCGCGGTGAACCCGTATGACTGGCACATGGTCCGCGGTGATCCGCAGATCGCCCGCCTGATGGGTGGCGTCGGCGTGATCAGGCCAAAGACCCGGATCGCGGGGGTCGACGTCGCCGGTCGGGTCGCGGAAGTCGGCGCCGACGTGCCCGACCTGCGGCCGGGCGACGAGGTTTTCGGCTTCGCCCGGGGCGCCTTCGCCGAGTACGCGACCGCCGACGCCGCCCTCGTGGCACCCAAGCCGCCCGGCCTGTCGTTCGAGCAGGCGGCGGCGATGCCGATGGCGGCAGTGACCGCCCTGCACGCGATCCGGGATCGCGGCCGGGTCCAACCCGGGCAGCGGGTGCTGGTGAACGGCGCCGCGGGCGGGGTCGGAACGTTCGCCGTCCAGATCGCCGCCGCACTCGGCGCCGAGGTCACCGGCGTCTGCAGCGCCCGGAACGCCGACCTGGTGCGATCCATCGGCGCCGCCCACATCGTCGACTACGCGTCGGAGGACTTCGCCGATCCGCCTGCTCGGTTCGACGTGATCCTGGACAACGTCGGGAACCGGACGATCCGCGATCTCCGCCGCGCCGTCACCCCCTCCGGCACGGTCATCGTCAACGGCGGCGGATCACCCGGTCACATCATCGGCGCGGTGGGCAGCATCCTGCGGGCGGCCACGGTCAACCTGTTCGTCCGTCAACGGATCACCATGGTCCCGACCGCATGGAGCCGGGCGGACCTGCTCGCCGTGGCTGAACTGGTCGAAGCCGGCACCCTTCGATCCGTCATCGACCGGTCCTACCCGCTGGCCGAAACTGTGGAGGGACTGCGGTATGTCGAGGCCGGACATGCCCGCGGCAAGGTCGTCATCGCCGTGTCCTGAGCCTATGGCGGATCGTCGTCCTTCGGTGAAGTGGGCGGCCATCAGGCGCTCCTGCACCGCGCGCCCGCGGCCGTGCCGGATGGCGTACTGCAACAGCTCGTGCGCCTTAAGGGTGTTGGGGTGCCGCAGCAGGTCGAACCGGTACTCCAGACCCGCCTGGGCTGCCGTGTCGGTCACCCGACGCAGCAGCCGCTCGGCCTTCTCCGGCTCAATGCCCTTGCGCTCATGCAGGTAGTCGACGCTGCTGCCGGCGAAGTCGACGGGCGTGTCGTCCTCGATCTGGAACGAGTGGAAGGTTCACTTCGATCCGGGGACCGTCTTCCTGTCCGGTGACGTCGGCGACAGCCGTTTCAAGGTTGCGTTTACCGATGTAGCACCAGGGCAGGCGATGTCGGTCCAGACGTCCACCGTGATCGCATCCGTCACTTCGTGCCTTTCGCTGTGTTGCCGAGCCGGACCGTTGTGGCACCGATGCAGGTGTTCTCCACGAAGTCGAGCCCCGCGTCCTCGGCGATCGTGCGCGCCTCGTCGGAGGTGATGCCCAGTTGCAGCCAGAACGTGGACGCGCCGATCGCCACCGCGTCGTGGGCGATCCGGGCGGCCTCGTGCGGGGGGCGGAACACGTCGACGATGTCGACCGGGACCGGAACCTCCGCCAGCGTCGGGTACGCCTTCCGCCCGAGGATCTCGGTGGCGGTCGGGTGGACAGGGATCACCTCGTAGCCAGCGTCGATCAGGATCCGGGCGATGGTGCTCGAAGGCTTGCCCGGGTCGGTGGACAGGCCGACGATCGCGACCGTGCGCGCCGACTCCAGCACAGACCTGAGTGCTTCGTCATCCTGCAAGTCGTCCCCGGCCGCGACGCCGTTGTCGGCCCAGTTCAGGCCAGCGGCCTTGACATGGACGGTGCCGTCGGTCACCTCCGGGACGGAAAGCTCTGACACCTTGGGTGCCTCGCCGGATGAGGGCACATTGAGTGCGCGCACGATGGTTCTCCTTGTTCGTCGAGTTAGTTGCCTGAGCAACTGTATATCCAAATGCTTGCCTAGGCAACTGTCGGGTTAGCATGGGCACATGGACACCCGTGGCGAGGAGATGACGCGGGCCGAGAGTCGCGCCTGGGAGTCACTGTTGGTGGCCTCGCAGTTGCTCTGGGCCGCGATGGACGCCCGCCTGACCAAGGACGTGGACCTGGCACTGTTCGAGTACCGCATCCTCGCCGCCATCCACTGCGAGCCGATGGGCATCGTGCGGATCAAGCACCTGGCGGAGTTGACCACCTCCACCCTGCCCAGGATGTCCAAGGCCCTGTCCCGCCTCGAAGCCCGCGGCCTGATCCGCCGGTCCCGCTGTGCCGGTGACGCGCGCGCGACCAACGTCCAGCTCACCGATCAGGGCCGCGCCACGCTCGACCAGGCGGCGGCGGCACATCTTGACGAGGCCCGACACCTGCTGCTCGACCAGCTCACCGAGAACCAACTCGACCAGCTCGCCGACCTCCTCGCCCCCGCCTCCGTGCGCCTCAACGGCGGCGAACCCTGGCATGTCGAGCACGTTCACCCGGCGATCGGCAACGTCGTCACCGGCGCTGGGGAATAGCCCTCGACCAGGTGGCATCCTGCTGTTCCAGCCATTTTGAAATCGCTTGGTTTGTCTCTTCCGGCATTTCTTGCTGGATCCAATGACCGCAATCCAGATTGACCACTTCCACATTGGGCACGAACTCGGTCAGCTTTTCAGACCTCGAAACCGCATCCCGGTCGCCATAGATCATGAGTGTGGGCTGGTGAATGATGGGGTTCACATCCGCCAACAACCGCCAGTTGCGGTCCAGGTTTCTGTACCAGTTGATGCTACCCGTGAAACCTGATGTTTCGAAGGCGGAGACGAGAACGGCCAGTTCGTTGTCGCTCATGACGGGATCACCGAGTGGCGTTTCCGCTCTGGCGAGATCGATCAGCGCCATACCCGGCTGAGGCTCCCTGGGGGGCTCGTTCTTCCGGTACATGTTGCGAAGGAACTGGAAGGTATTCTCTTCGAACACGGCGTCCGCGACACCTGGCTGCCGATTGAAGTGGACGAAATAGAAGTCGCCGCCAAGCACATC
>DATDBV010000502.1:0-3479 GCA_036524715.1 Nakamurella sp.
CGGACCACCGGCCACCGGACGGCGACCGAAAGCTCCCGGCCGATCGCCGATCGGTCTCGGCCGACCACCGGCCGTTGGCCCACGGCGGCCGCACCGCCCTACGGTCTCGCCACCCCGACGGACCGATCGGGGGACGTCACGAGTCACAGGAGATGAGGGCGCATGAGTGCAGCAACCACCACCAAGGCGACCAAGCCGGGACCGGCCGGTTACCAGACCGAGGAACTACTCGGGGCCTACCGGCGGATGAGCGAGATCCGGGCCTTCGAGGACCGGCTGCACCAGGAGAACACCACCGGCGACATCCCGGGGTTCATCCACCTGTACGCCGGTGAGGAGGCCATCGCCGTCGGCGTCTGCGACAACCTGCGCCCGACCGACTACATCGCCTCCACCCATCGGGGCCACGGGCACTGCCTGGCCAAGGGCTGCGGCATCCGGCCGATGATGTGCGAGATCTTCGGCAAGGACGAGGGTCTGTGCCGCGGCAAGGGCGGATCGATGCACATCGCCGACCTGTCCGTTGGCATGCTCGGCGCGAACGGCATCGTCGGCGGCGGCCCGCCGCTGGTGGTCGGCGCCGCGCTGACCGCGAAGACGCTGGGCACCGACGGGGTGTCCGTGTCGTTCACCGGCGACGGCGGATCCAACCAGGGTCTGACCTTCGAGGCGCTGAACATGGCCGTGGTGCTGCGGCTGCCGGTGATCTTCGTGTTCGAGAACAACGGCATGGGCGAGGCCACCGGCGCGTCGTTCGCCGTCGGCTCCGGCGACATCGCCGGCCGGGCCGCCGGTTTCGGCCTGCCGGCGACCGTGGTGGACGGCACCGACTACTTCGCGGTGCGGGACGCGGCCGCGCAGGCGGTCGAGCGGGCCCGCACCGGCGGCGGACCGTCGGTGATCGAGGCGACCGCGACCCGCTTCTACGGGCACTTCGAGGGCGACGCCGGCCTGTACCGCACCCCCGAGCAGCTACAGCAGTACAAGGACACCCGGGACCCGCTGCGGATCTTCCGGGAGCGCACCCTCGGCCTGGTCGAGTCCGCCGATCTGGACGCGATCGACGCGGCGGCCACCGCCGAGGTGGACGAGGCCGTCGCCTACGCCCGGGCCGCCGCCGCCCCGCATCCCAGCCAGGTGCTCACCGACGTCTACGCCACCTACTGATCCGCGTTTCGCACCCAAGAAAGGTTCAACGATGAGCAAAACCAGTTACCGCGAAGCGATCCGGGCCGGCATGGCCGACGCCATGCGCGAGGACCCGACGGTCGTCCTGATCGGCGAGGACATCCGCGGCGGCAAGGGCGGCACCAACCCCGACCCGACCGTCGAGGCGTTCGGCGGGGTGTTCGGTGTGACCAAGGGCCTGTGGACCGAGTTCGGTGACGACCGGGTGATCGACACCCCGATCACCGAGTCCGCGATCCTGGGCATGGCCGCCGGCGCGGCCGCCACCGGCCTGCGCCCGGTCGCCGAGCTGATGTTCATGGACTTCTTCGGCGTCGCCTACGACATGATCTACAACCAGGCCGCCAAATTCCGGTACATGTTCGGCGGCAAGGCAAAGACCCCGCTGGTGATGCGCGGCATCATCGGCGCCGGGGTCGGCGCCGCCGCCCAGCACTCCAACTCCCCGTACAACATCTTCACCTCCACCGCGGGCGTCAAGGTGGTCTGCCCGTCCAACGCCTACGACGCCAGAGGCCTGCTGCTGCAGTCGATCCGGGACGACGATCCGGTCATCTTCTGCGAGCACAAGGCGATCTACGACGCCAAGGACGAAGTGCCCGACGAGCCGTACACCATCCCGCTGGGCGTGGCGAACTACACCCGGCAGGGCACCGACGTCACCATCGTCGCGCTGTCCAATCTGGTCAACGCCGCCAACCGCGTCGCCGACAAGCTCGCCCTCGAAGGCATTTCCGTGGAGGTGGTCGATCCGCGGACGACCAGCCCGCTGGACGAGACAGCGATCCTGGAGTCGGTCGCCTCCACCGGACACCTGGTGGTCGTCGACGAGTCCGCGGCCCGTTGCGGTTTCGGGCACGACGTGGTCGCGCTGGCCGCGACGCAGGTCTTCGACGAGCTGCGGGCGCCGATCCAGCTGATCACCCCGCCGCACACCCCGGTGCCGTTCTCCCCGGCGCTGGAACGCCTGTGGGTGCCCGGTGACGACCGGATCGAAGCCGCCGTGCGCACCGTGCTGGGAGCCTGAGATGACCGAGATCAAGGCCATCGAGCTGCCCAAGTGGGGCATGACGATGGAGGACGGCGCCGTCGACGAGTGGCACGTCGCCGAGGGCCGGCCGTTCTCCAGCGGTGACGCGCTGTGCACCATCGACTCATCGAAGATCAGCAACGACCTGGAGGCGCCGTTCGACGGGTTCCTGCGCCGCATCGTCGCCCGCCCGGGCCAGACCCTGCCGGTCGGCGCGCTGCTCGCGGTCAGCGCCGACCCGTCGGTGCCGGGCACCGAGATCGACGCCTTCCTCGCCGCGCGGACCGGCGGGGCCACGTCGGCGCCCGCAGCGATCCCGGCGCCCGTCGCCGAACCCGTTGCGGCGGCGGCGGTCCCGCTCGCGGCCACCCGGGCAGCGGTGCCGGTTGCGGTTTCGGTCGCGGTGCCGGCCGCGCCGGCCCCCGCCGCTACGGTGGGCACCCTGCTGGTGCCCGAAGTGCTGCGCGGGGCGCTCGACGGGAGCGTCTTCGCCACCCCGCACGCCCTCGCCTTCGCCCGCGAACACGGCATCGCGCTCGGCGCGGTCATCGGCACCGGCCCGGCCGGGCGAGTCGCGATCAAGGACATCGAGACGGCGATCGTCGGCGCCGGCGGCCGACTGCCCACCCGCACCCGGGGGGACCGCTCGGGACCGGCGCGGTCCCGGGCGGACGACTCCGCGGTGCCGGCGACGCCGGTGGCCCGGCGGCTGGCCCAGAGCCTCGGCATCAATCTGCACGACTGCCGGTCCACCGGCAGCCGCGAGCGGGTCTGCCGGCTGGACGTGGAGGAGTCGGCCCGACGCTTCGGGCTCGGCGAGCACGCCGCGACCCCCGCACCGACACCGGCACCGGAGCAGGCGCGGCCTGAGAACGCCCCGACCCCGGTGCCGTTCAGCCCGATGCGCCGCACCATCGCCGCCCGGCTGCAGTCCTCGGTGCAGACCGCCCCGCACTTCCGGGTCAACACCGAGATCGTGCTGGACAAGGTCCTCGCGCTGCGGGCGGACATCAACGCCTCCACCCCCGGCGTGAAGGTGTCCGTCAACGATCTGGTGATCAAGGCCGCCGCGCTGGCCCTGCGCCGGGTGCCGGAGGTCAACGTGCAGTTCGACGAGGCCACCCAGACGGTGCTGCGCTTCCCGGACGCCGACATCTCGGTCGCGGTGGCCATCCCGGACGGGCTGATCACCCCGATCGTGCGGGCCGCCAACCGCAAGTCGGTCGGCGAGATCTCCGCCGAGCTCACCGATCTGGCCACC
>DATDBV010000503.1:0-2905 GCA_036524715.1 Nakamurella sp.
GCTCGCGTTGCACGACCGGCAGGCCGGCACGACGTTGTCCACGGTGTAGCGACCACCCCGGGAGATCGGGAGCACACAGTCGCGCTGCAGCGCGCCGTCCGGTGCGCCGCAGTACGCGCAGCCACCCCAGGCCACCTTGAGCGCCTGCCACTGCGGGTCGGTCAGGTCGTGCACGACGCCGTCCAGTCGGCGCTTGCGGCGCCGGGCCGCCCGGATTCTTCGGGTGCGGCTCACCGTCATCGTCTCACCGTAGGGGGTGGGCCGGCGCCGACGGGTGCGACGGGCCGAGGCTCAGCCGCCCTGGCCGCTCGGCGGGCGGCCGATCCCCTTCGGGGTCACTCGATCGGACTATTGTCAGCCGTCACCTACCGAGGGTGAATTGGAAGGCGGATCCGCGCGATGATCGATGCACAGCGTTTGCGCCCGCTGCCCTTGCTCGATGGTCTGTCGGACCATCAGATGGACCAGCTTGCCGCCGCCGGCGATTCCGTTGCGTTCCGCCGTGGCGACGAACTGTTCCAACAGTCCGCGCCGGCTCGGTACTGGTGGCTGCTGTTGGAGGGCCGGATCGCGTTGTTCCGGCGAACCGGCGGCGACGAGGCGCAGGTCGGCACGATGGGATCGCCTGGGCAGTGGGCGGGCGGATTCCGGGCGTGGGACGACAACGGGGTATACCTCGCCACCGGGCGGGCGGTGACGGCCGGCCAACTGCTCCGGGTTCCCGCCGACCGGTTGCGCGCACTGGCCGACTCCTGGTTCCCGCTGGGCGTGCACTTCATCCGCGGCCTGGTGCAGACCGTCCGAAACATCGAATCGATTGCCCGGCAACGGGAGTCATTGGCGGCGCTGGGGACCTTGGCGGCCGGGCTGGCGCACGAGCTGAACAATCCGGCATCGGCCGCCACACGCGCGGTCGACGCGCTCGTCACCACCAACGACGACCTGCTCGCGTCGCTGCGGTGGTTGGCATCCTCGTCGGTCACCGCGGAGCATTTCGTCGCCCTCGATACGCTCCGCCGGGAGCAGGCTCCGGCCGCGACGCTCACCCCGATGGAGCTGGCCGACCGGGAGGACGAACTCAGTGACTGGTTGGCCGATCGCGGTATCGACCGGGAATGGGTGATCGCGCCCGCTCTCGCCGCCGGCGGCCTGGACGTCGCCTGGTGCGAGCGGGTGGCCGCGGTGCTACCGGCAGCCGCGCTCGGCCCCGGCCTGGAATGGATCGCGCACTCACGTTCGAGCGCGCTGCTGCTGGGCGAGATCAAGGAGGCGACCGGGCGGATCTCGGCGCTGGTCGGAGCGGTGAAGGCCTACACCCATCTGGATCGGGCGCAGATCGACGACGTCGCGGTCGCCGACGGCCTGGACAGCACGCTGATCATGCTCTCGCGCGACCTGGACGGAATCACGGTGCGGCGGGAGTACGACCAGGACGTGCCCGCCGTCGAGGCCAATGCGGCCGAGCTGAATCAGGTGTGGACCCACCTGATCCGCAATGCCGCGGACGCGATGAAGGGCTCGGGCGAGCTGACCGTTCGGGTCGGCCGGGTGGAGGAAGGCGTCCTGGTCCAGATCGCCGACACCGGCCCGGGCATGTCCGACGCCGTCCGCGCGCACGCGTTCGACCCGTTCTTCACCACCAAGGGCGTCGGCGAGGGAACGGGCCTGGGCCTGGACGTCTCTCGACGCATCGTGGTCGACTCGCACGGTGGAGCAATCGACCTGGCCAGCGGTCCGTCCGGAACGGTCGCCCGGGTTCGGTTGCCCGTGCGTGATGGGGCGGTTCAGCCTCCCTGACGGACCTGTTCGGCGATCTCGCCCCAGGCGTGCCAGGTGTCGATGCCGATGCGGGCGTCCACCCGCGGGTCCCGGTGGTTCGGGTACGGACGTCCCCCGTACCGCAACGACTGTCGATCGATGCCGGCGAAGTCGGAGTCGTCGAGCAGGGCGGTCACCCGGCCCGTGATGCTCACGTGTGAATACCAACTGTTGGCGTCCAGAATGGTCAACGCAACCCGCGGATCGGCCCGCAGGTACTCGAGCCGTTTGCGGGTCGCGGCCATGTTCACCACGATCTCGTCGCCCTCCAGCAGGTACCAGGTGGCCACCGTCACCGGTTGCCCGTCGGGGCGGACGGTGGCGATCACCGCTGGGTTGGGCCGGGTCAGCAGGTCGACGATCGGGACGGGGAGGGGAGGTCTGGGCACGACTTCATTGTGGGTCATGGTGGCCGGGTTCTCTCGCTCCATGATCGTCCCGGGCCGCCGTCGGCGTGTGAATGCGATGGGAATGGACCCGTGATTTCCCTCACCTGGGGGTGATGGTGCATGATGGAGAGCCGTCACATCCGTGGGACGCGAACGGCTGCGGTCCTCGGGATTGCCCCGGACACTTGAAGACGAAAGACGAGATCATGAAGCTGTTCCAGGCGTGCCCGCGGTGTGGTGCGGCATCCGCTCCTTACGCTCCGTATCTGACCGGTGCCCCCAAGGGGGCCGACGAGGGGCACGGACCCTGGTGTCGCAACTGCGACATCCGCTTCGGTGACCGGCTGAGCCGAGTATCCCGGCCCGGCGACCACAACATTCCCGCGGGCCTGTACCTGCGCTGAGCGCCGCCCGGCACCACGACGCGGGCGACACTGATTTCTCCAGCCGGACGCCGGGCGGCGTCCGGTTTCGCTGTGTCGGCTTCGCATGCGCGGGTGTCATTCGTCGATGGGCCGGTCGGACCCGGCCAGGGTGCCAACGGCGGTGACCGCGATCGTCAGTCCCGCCGCGAGCGACAGACCCACCCCCGGATGCCACCGCAGGGTCAGGGCGCCGACCATGGCGCCGACGCTGATCAGGACCAACGCGAGCACCCGTCGCGGCCACGGCTGGCGGGTGCCGCTGACCGCGGCGTC
>DATDBV010000504.1:0-6604 GCA_036524715.1 Nakamurella sp.
CGCAGCGCCCGCAGGGCCGCCTCGAACCCGGCGACGTCCCGCGGGGGCCGCCGGTCACCCGTGCCGGAGGCGAGCACCTGCCAATGGCCGCCTTCCAGCGGCAACGCCAAGCCGCCCCGCCCGGTCTCCGGGGTGGAGCTGATGATGATCCCGGACACCCCGTCGAGATCGGGCACGTCGACGAACTCGCGCACCGCGTAGCCGATCCGGGCATCCACCTCCTCGCTGCGGATCTCGGCCGGGCCGGCGACCACGCCCAGCGCCGTCAACCAGGCGGGGAGCCGGGAATTCCGGCCGGACGCATCGATCACCACATCAGCCTCGATGTCGCCGATGGGGGTGAGCACGCGCCAGGGATGGACGGACCGTTGGACGCGCCGGAGACCCGTCACCGATTGTCCGGACCGCAGCTGCACCCCGGGCAGCCGCACCACTCGCCGCCGGACGGTCTGTTCGAACAGCGGCCGGGACATCGACAGGCCGATCCGACCGGACGACCGCACCGGCATCCAGCCCTCCTCGCCCAGCCAGGCCAGCCGGCCGCTGTCGAACTCGACCGCGCCGCGGCCACGCAGTTCGGCACCCAGACCCGGTAGCAGGAGCTCGGCCACGTCCAAGCCACGCAGCAGGTAGACGTGCGGTTGCCGGCCCTGCGGAACGCCGGGACGGGCAAGCGTGTCGTCGTCGAGGTCGTCCCGATCCAGCAGCACAACCTGGTCCCCGACCGCGGCACAGGCCGCGGCGGCGAAGAGGCCCGCCAGGGAGGCGCCGATGATCGCCACCTGGCGGTTCGGGGGAACGGGGCGGGCGGTCATCGTCGATCTCCTGCACGGGCGTGTTGGGTGAGCAGCCAGGTCAGGAGTCGGCCGGGCGGCCACCCGATACATCTGGTGAAATTCCGCTGCTCCGTCGGCGAGCCCCGAATAGCCTGATCGGAACCACTACCTATGGAGGTTGCCGACATGTACTGCTTCGTCCAGGAGGTCCCGGCTCCGATCGAGATGTACGACCGGCTGCACTCCGAGATCAACGCCCGCACCGCGGGACGGGACCTCGGCCTGCTCCTGCATGTGGCCCGGGAATCGGCGGGCGGGTTCTCGATCATCGAAATCTGGTCGTCGAAGGAGGCCTGCGACCGTGCAATCGAAGAGTACTTGGCGCCGGCGATGACGGAGCTGTTCGGCGACCAGCTGCAATCCGGCCCACCGCCGATGACCGAGTTCGAGCCGCGCGGCCTGCTCATTCCGTCGGCCGGCGTGCTGATCTAACCGGCCATCAGGTCCGCGGGTCCAGCGACCGCGCCCCCCAGCTGGGAGGACAGCAACTCCAGGGACATCGCCTCGAGGTCGCGGGGCGCCTGCAAACCCGGGACCGGGCCGGCCGAGGGCCGGCCGGACGGCAGGCCCGGGTCTGAACGGCGGACCGGTCGTTGTGGGCCGTCCGTCAGGAGGAAAGGCAAGTGAGGCTCGGCCGGCTCAAGTGGGTTTCATCGAGATCCGCATGGGCAGCTCTCTTTGGCAGCTGGTGTGGAACTGGGTCGACCGCCCGGGGTACGAGGCGGGCCGGAACTGGTGGTCCGGGCGGGATCGGATCGCGAGATCCACATGAGCAGCTTTCTTTGGCAGCTGATGTGGCTTTCGGCCAGGTGGGCCGGTGGTCAGGCTGATCAACTCGGCGCGGCAATCGACAAATCTGGCGCGGTTTCGCCGAGTTGATCAGCGTGGCACCGCACCCCAAGTCACGAGACTCGAGTTTCGAGCATTTCGGCCACTTGATCTTGACTGATCCCGAGGTCAGGTCTGCGGGTCCAGCGGCCGCGCCCCCAGCTGGGAGGACAGCAACTCCAGGGCCATCGCCTCGGGGTCGCGGGGCGCCTGCGAACCCGAGATCGGGCCGGCCGGATCGCCGTAGTCGTCGGGGATGTCGTCGTCGGGCCCGTCGGCGGGCGGCTCCGGTGGCGGCGCGCCGTCCCATGGGTCGGGTGCGGGCGCCGACCGGCGGTCCGGCCCGGCCTTCCCGGCGGCCGGCCGCGCGCCACCACCACTGGATTCGGCATCGCACTGGATGCGCCAGTCGACCCCGAGCACCTGCTTGAGCCCGGCCCGCAGCAGGTCGGCGTTGGCCGGTTCCAGGACTCGCCGGGCCAATGCGGCGGATGGCATGGCCAGCCGCAGCACCCCGTTCTCCAGGCCGACGACCGTCGCCGACTCCAACAGGATCTGGGTGGTCCGACGCCGTTGCTGCACCTTGGCCAGCACCTCCGGCCAGGTGCGGCGGACGTCGACCACGCCGATCTCGGACGCCGGGGTCGGGCTCGGTTCGAACCCCGGGTGGGGCGTCGAGGCGGCCGGACCCTCCGGGGCCGCACGTTGCTGCTCAGCCGCCGGCGCAGACCGGGTCGGTGTGGTCGCCCGGGAGTCTCTCGACGGGGGCCCCGGCGGTCTGTCGCGATCGCTCGGTGGTGCCGTGGCCGGTCGAGATCGCCCGGCTTGGTCCGGCCGGGTCTCGGGCGGTCGGGATCGCTCGGGTTGGTCCGGCCGAGCCTCGGCCGGCCGGGATCGCGCAGCTTCGCCGGGCCGGGCCTCGGCCGGTCGCGTGGAGGGCGGCGGATCGTCAGGTCGCGCGCCGCGCTGGGCGGAGCGGAGGGTCGGCGGCGCGGGCAGGCCGAGATCGGGTCCCGCCGGGGTGGATTCGGGCCGCTGCGGGCGGGCGTCCGCGGCCGGGCGGGCCGGGGCGGACCGCTGCGCCCGGTCCGATGCACGCTGGGGTGGCGCCGCGGTCAGCGGTCGGTCGCCGGCTCGATCGGATCGAGCTGGCGCGGCGGGCTGGGCCGGCCCGGCGGGGCCCTCGGCGAGGGGGATGTCCACTGCGATGGGCTGTCGAATCGGGCGGGCCGCGGGCACCGGGTCGTCGGACGCGATCTCCATCCGCCGTTCCATGCGTTCCAACCGCTGCAGCAGGGCGCCGTCACCGTCCGCGACCGCCGGCAGCAACATCCGCGCGCACAGCAACTCCAGAACGAGCCGCGGCGAGGTGGTACCACGCATGTCGACCAGGCCGGTGTGCAGGACCTCGGCCATCCGGGTCGCGGTGGCCGCACCCAGCCGGTCGGCCTGCGCCGTCATCGCCTCCAGCTGGTCGGTGGGGGCGTCGATGAGACCCTTGGCCCCCGCCTCGGGCACCGCCGACAGGATGACGAGGTCGCGCAGCCGCTGGAGCAGATCGGTGGCGAACCGGCGCGGGTCGTGACCGGCCTCGATCACCCGATCGACCGCCCCGAACACCGACCCGCCGTCACCGGCCGCCAACGCGTCGACCACCTCGTCCAGCAGCGCCGCGTCCGTCACGCCCAGCAACGCAACCGCGCTGCGATAGGTGACGCCCTCCGGCCCGGCGCCGGCCAGCAGTTGGTCGAGCATCGACAGGGTGTCCCGCGCGGATCCGCCGCCGGCCCGAATGACCAGCGGGAGCACTGCCGGCTCGACCACCGCGCCCTCCTGCTCGCAGAGCCGGTCCAGCATGGTGCGCAGGACGCTGGGCGCGATCAGCCGGAAGGGGTAGTGATGGGTGCGCGACCGGATGGTGGTCAACACCTTGTCCGGCTCGGTGGTCGCGAAGATGAAGACCAAGTGCTCGGGCGGTTCTTCGACGATCTTGAGCAGGGCGTTGAAGCCCTGCGTGGTGACCATGTGCGCCTCGTCGATGATGAACACCCGGAAGCGTGACTCGGCTGGCATGTAGAAGGCCCGGTCGCGCAGGTCGCGGGTGTCGTCGACGCCGCCGTGGCTGGCCGCGTCCAGCTCCACCACGTCCAGCGAACCCGGGCCCTCCGGGGCGAGTGCGACGCAGGACGGGCATTCGCCGCACGGGTCGGGCGTCGGCCCGTGCACGCAGTTCAGCGAGCGGGCCAGGATCCGCGCCGACGAGGTCTTGCCGCAGCCGCGCGGGCCGGAGAAGAGATAGGCGTGGTTGATGCGTCCGGCGGCCAGCGCGGTGCGCAGCGGATCGGTGACGTGCTCCTGCCCGACGACCTCGGCGAAAGTCGCCGGACGGTACTTGCGATACAGAGCCAGGGCCACGGAAGCGAGGCTACGGCAGCACTCCGACAGTGGGATCCAGCCGTCCACCAGGCCCGGCGTCGACCCGCGGCCGCTGCAAACTGGGCCGGAATATGGGGGACCCCCGCACCCGCCAGAGCTCACGGACCCTTGCTGCCTTCCGGCCCTGGGGGGGTTGATGAGATGGACGCCGCGGGGGTCCATTGTCCAGTCTAGACGATCGATTCCCAGGACTCTTGCGGATGCGTGACCAAGGCCGAAGATGTCCACGGGCGCAAACCGGCAGGTCAGCGGAGCCGGATCGCACTCCGGTAGCACATGTCGGCCGCACCCGCGCGGAGGACCCGGCCCCTCCCCGCGACCCGAAGCTTCCGCAACTCCGCAAACCCGTACCTCCGGCCAGCCGGACCACCCGCGCGGAGGATCCCGTCGCCCCCTGCGACCCAACGCTCCGCGCCCGCGACCAGCTGCGCCGCTGACGCCTTGGAATCAGTCATCTGTCGTGGTTCGCACGGGTGCCGGGTCACAAGCCGACTCACGGCCGTGCCGGGCCCCGCGAGAAGGCGCTTCAGACGCCCGACCGCCGGTCCCGGTTGCGTCCGGTCAGCCCTCCCCTGGCTGCGTCGAACACCACACTGACCTGGGAAGACATTTGGTCTTACCAAGAAGTAGAATCGATTCGACGGTTCGCGACGAGGCCACGGAGTGATCCGTCGCCCCCGAAGTTCGCACACGTCCGCACAGGAGACCACCATGAGCATTCACATCTTCGACGTTCTGCAGAGCCGTCATGCCGAGCGGGTCGCCCATCGCCGGCTCGAGGAGGAGATCGCCGGCTACCAGACCGAGGCCGACCGCCTCGACCTGGAGGCCACCCTGGAGCGTTACGCGGACCAGGACACCCGCGAGATCCGGCAGCTCCTGGCCCTGCACGCCGCCTGATCACGGTGGTCGCCTGTGCGCAGCGCAGGCTAACCTCACCTTCCGGGGCCCGTACGCTGGCTGAGGCAGCAGGCGAGCGGCAATCGACAGGGAGCGTGCATCGGTGATCACCGCTGACACCGTTCCTCACCCGGGCCGGTGAGCCGATGCCCACCTGGTTCGAGGGCATGCCGTTCGGGATCGCCGTCGCGGCCCTGTTCGTCATCGTGCTGCTGCGCGCGCAGGGCACCTATTGGATCGGTCGCGGCGTCACCGCCGGCGCGTTGCACACCCGATTCGCCGACAAGCTGACCGGCCCCCGGATCACCCGAGCCATCGATCTGCTGAACCGGTGGGGCCTGCCGGTCGTCACCGTGTCATTCCTGACCGTCGGCTTCCAGACGGTCGCGAACGCAGCAGCCGGCCTGACCCGGATGCCCTGGATCCGCTACACGATCGCCATGGTGATCGGCTGCGTGATGTGGGCCCTCATCTACGCGACCATCGGCTTCGCCGCCTTCGACACCGCCCTCGTGCTGGCCGCCCACTCACCATGGCTGCTGGTCGGCGTGATGGTGCTGGTGGCCGCCGTGATCATCGCGGTGGTCCTGGCTCGGCGCCGGCGACGCTCCCCCGCTCCCCCGGACGCCCTGGCCGAGGACGCCTCGGCCCACTGACCCCTCGTCGATTCTGTCCTGCGCTCTCGGACCGATACACTCTCTCGGCGACACCAGGAGGATTCGCCTAGTGGCCTATGGCGCACGCTTGGAAAGCGTGTTGGGTTAACCGCCCTCGGGGGTTCGAATCCCCCATCCTCCGCCCCCTGACCAGCGGAAACGCAAACGGCCCGGACCGCTGCACATCGCGGACCTGGCCTTTGGTCTCAGTTTTGGTCTCAGTTGTCATCGGAACCGGTCCGGTCGCCTGCCCACAGCAGCCCGCCGATCTGGTCCGCGACTTGCCGGCGGATCGGGTCGGTGACGTGCTGGTACCGAGCCGCCATCGCGGTACTCGACCAGCCCATGATGCCCATCACCGTGCGCTCCGGGACGCCGAGGACCAGCAGGACGGTGGCCGCCGTGTGCCGGGCGTCATGTAGCCGGCCGTCACGCACGCCGGCCTCCTTCAGCAGCGCCTTCCACCGGTGGTAGTCAGAGCTCGGATTCATTGGGGCGCCGACCGCGGAGGTGAACACCCAGTCCCCGTCCTGCCAGAGCTGACGCGCCGCCTCGTGCCACCGTTCCTGCTCGGTGCGATGCGCACGAAGCAGCTCGCCCAACGCCGGAGGCAGACCGACCACCCGCCGGCCGGCGTCCGACTTGGTGTCCCCCGCCGCCCGGTTCGTCTGGATCCGGATCGGACACCAGCCGGCCGCCTTCCCGCAGGTGCCGCCACAGCCGTGCGCGTAGGTCGGCCGATGTCGGCTGGCCCGGATGCTCATCAAACCGGTGTCCAAGTCGACATCGGACCAGGTCAGGCCCAGCACCTCCCCTTGGCGCAGTCCCAATGCGAGCGCAATGGCCCACCGGGCGCCGTTCGGATGCCGGCCCGCGGCCGCGAGGATCGCCCGGACTTCGTCGACGGGGTAGGGATGGACTGTCTCCACCTGAACCCGCGGCGGACGG
>DATDBV010000505.1:0-4967 GCA_036524715.1 Nakamurella sp.
GTGAAGGTCGTGTCACTCATCGATGCCCCCTTGGCGTCGCGCACCCACCCTGCCCCCACCGACATCAGCGAGGGTGAGATTCCGCGCATATCGGACCGTGTCCACAACACTACCCGGCGTGATCCGGTCCGACCAGTGCTGCGTGCGAGATGGGCCCGAATGGACCACGTAGCCCGGCCGGAGTAGGTCGCCGAGGACCGAGAACATTTACGTGACAGCAACTCTCCCTTTCGAAAACTCTCATTTCCGAGCGCGGTGACCGGGACGCCGGCTGGGCGCCGGCGGTGGCGGCGTCGCCGTCGGGGACAGACGGTCAGCCAGAAGCCGCCGAAAGGTGCGGGTTCGCGGAGGTTGCGGAACATCGAGGCGCCAGGAGCGACCGGATCCTCCGCGCGGAGCGATCCCCGCCACCGAACGGTGCGGGTTCGCGGAGGTTGCGGAACATCGAGTCGCCAGGAGCGACCGGATCCTCCGCGCGAGCGGTCCCCGCCGCCGACATGTGCCGCTGGAGTGCGGTACGGATCCGCTGACCTGCCGGTTTTGCGCCGGCGGACACCATCGGCTTCATCACCTCTTCAACAAGGGACCTTGGAATCGATCGTCTCTACAGAATCTCGCCCGGCCGGTACGCCGCAGCATCCGGATGCTGCCCGCGCAGCTCGCCGATCCGTCGCACGATCGCCGCGGTCTGCCGGCCGGCCAGCCCGGTGAACGAGATCCGATCGACGAGCAGCTCGTCCAGCTCGGCCCGGCCCTGCGGCAGCCGCGCATCGGCGGCCAGGCGGTCGAGCAGATCGTTGTCGACCTGCCCCTGCTCCCGCATGGCCAGGGCCACCGCGACCGCGTGCTCTTTGATCGCCCCGTGCGCGGTCTCCCGCCCGACCCCGGCCCGCACCGCGGCCATCAGCACCTTGGTGGTGGCCAGAAACGGCAGGTACCGCTCCAGTTCCCGGTCGATGACGGCCGGGTAGGCACCGAAGTCGTCCAAGATCGTCAGGAACGTCTCGATGAGCCCGTCGATCGCATAGAAGGCGTCGGGCAGGGCGACCCGACGAACCACCGAGCAGAAGACGTCGCCCTCGTTCCACTGCGCGCCGGCCAACTCGCCGGCCATCGAGGCGTAGCCACGCAGGATCACCGCAAGGCCGCAGACCCGCTCGCACGACCGGGCGTTCATCTTGTGCGGCATGGCCGACGAGCCGACCTGTCCGGTGCGGAAGCCCTCGGTGGCCAGTTCGGCGCCGGCCATCAGCCGGATGGTGGTGGCCAGCGATGCGGGCCCGGCGGCCAGTTGCACCAGGGCGGAGACCACCTCGTAGTCCAGCGACCGCGGGTACACCTGACCGACGCTGATCAACGACCGGCCGGACGGCGAGAGCTGGCCCACCACCTTGGATTCCAGCAGATCGACGTCCTCGGGTTCACCGAGCAGGTCGAGCATGTCCTGGGCGGTGCCGACCGGGCCCTTGATGCCGCGCAGCGGATACCGGCCCAGCAACTCGTCCACCCGCTCATAGGCCAACAGCACCTCCTGGGCGGCGGAGGCGAACCGCTTGCCCAGCGTGGTGGCCTGGGCCGGGACGTTGTGCGACCGGCCTGCCATCACCAGGTCGGTGAACTCCGCGGCCCGGCGTCCCAGCCGGTCCAACACCGCGACGGTCCGGTCTCGCACCAGGGCGAGCGAGCGGACGATCTGTCCCTGCTCGACGTTCTCGGTGAGGTCCCGGCTGGTCAGGCCCTTGTGCACCTGCTCGTGCCCGGCCAACGCATTGAACTCCTCGATGCGGGCCTTGACGTCGTGCCGGGTCACCCGCTCCCGGGCGGCGATCGAGGCCAGGTCGACGTCCTCGACGACCCGTTCGTAGTCGGCGAGCACGTCGTCGGGCAGGTCCAGCCCGGCCGCCCGCTGGGCCCGCAGCACCGAGATCCAGAACCTGCGTTCGGCGACAATTTTGTTCTCGGGCGACCAGATCGCCACCATCTCCGGCGACGCGTATCGCTGGGCCAGCACGTTCTCGACTGCGGTCTCGCTCATGCCGTCACCTCTCCGGGATGCCTCGCACGCTCGGCCACCCGGACGCGGCGACAGCGCCAGTACCTATGGTTCGCTCGGCAAGCCTCGCTCACCCGGCGATTCTCCCAGCCCGCCCCCCGCGCCTCTCACTCCGGCACCCGGCCTACCGCACACGCCCCCACCGAGACCCACTCCCGACCCTCCTCCCTCGCACCGCCCAACCGGCCCCACCCCCGACCAGCGGTTTGCCACATTCAGCCCAGCGGAATCGATCAAGCAGGCCCAAAGTGGCAAACGGCGCCGAGTCGCGCGACAGGTCGACGGCCGGACTTCGCGGATACATGGTTGTAGAGCCCCGCGCGGATCGGCGAGGATCGCGCGTATGACCGCCCTGCTGACGACCGCTGCCCGATCCGCCGCCGTCGCGGCGCGGCAGCAGCCCGGGGCGCGCGGGGCGGGAGCCGGCGAGCGGTGACCGAGGCGTTGGTGGCCGGCCTGCTGGCCGGCTGGGGCATCGCCGTGCCCGTCGGTGCGGTCGCCGCATACCTGGTGGCGCTGACCGCCCGCGCCGGCGCGCGGGTCGGCGCCGCCGCCGCGCTCGGGGTGGCCAGCGCGGACGGCGTCTACGCGTTGGTGGCCGTCGTCGGCGGGGTGGCGCTCGCCGGGGTGATCGCGGCGGTCGCCACGCCTCTGCGCTGGCTGTCGGTGGTGGTGCTGGCGGCGCTGGGGGCGCGGATCATCTGGGCCGCTCTCCGCGACCACCGGTCGGGCGCCGAGCTGCCGAGCGCCGCCGAGGTCGACCGGCCCGCGCGGGCCTACCTGTCACTCCTCGGCATCACCCTGCTCAACCCGGCGACCGTGCTCTACTTCGCCGCCCTGGTCCTGGGCAGTACCGCGGCCAACCAGGGCACCTCGTGGCTGACCGGAACGGTGTTCGTGGTGGCCGCGTTCTGCGCGTCCGCGAGCTGGCAATTGGTGCTGGTGGGCGGCGGAGTCGCGGTGGGCAGGGCTCTGACCGGGCGGACCGGCCGGCTGGTCACCGGGCTGGTGTCCGGCAGCCTGATCGTCGGCTTCGCGCTGGTGCTGCTGCTGGGCGGCTGACCGGTCAGCGCTGCCGGCGGATCGCGTCGGTGAGGAACTCTTCGAAGGTGATCGTTCCGAACGCGTTGTCCGGGGTGAGGTTGAAGCCGTCCCGGTATGCGTGCATGGTCTTGCCGGGCACCGGCAGGTCGACGATCTGGCGCCTCTTGCCGGCGGCGGCCAGATACTGCTGGGCCAGGTCGTCGATGGTCTGCACCAGCGGCCCGCCGATGTCAGCGACCCGGTCGGCCGGCTCGGCGTCGGCCAAGTCGACCAGTCGCCGCGCCGCGTCTGTGGTGTCGATGGACTGGAATTGCAGTCCGGACGGCAGGGGCATCAGCTTGAGCCGGCCGGCCTTGCGCAGGATGGTCAGCACCAGGTCGTGGAACTGGGTGATCCGCTGCACCGTCGACGGCAGGGTGCTGCGCTGCACGATGCTCTCGATTCCGAACTTGTGGCGGTACATCTTCAGCGGAATCCGGTCGACCCCGACGATCGAGACGTAGACCAGATGCGGGGACCCGCCGAGCAGGGCGGTGTCGATCAGCCGGCGGGTGCCGTGCACGTCGTTCTCCGGGTGCCGGTAGTCGGTCGCGCAATGGATGATCGCGTCGACGTCGGCCACCGCGTCGGCGACCCGCACCCCGGTGACCAGATCGCCGGTCACCCACTGGGCGTCCGGGTCGCCGGAGTTCTGCTCACGTCGACTGAGAACCCTTGGCCGCCGACCCCTTTCGACCAGGTCCCGGACGACCGCGCGGCCCAGCGTGCCCGTTCCCCCGGTCACCAGGATCGGTCTGTTCATGGCGATCACGTTCCCACGGCGCCCACCGCGGCGCATTCCGTCGGACCAGGCGGTTGATTCCCGACGTTCGGCTCATCGGGCTGGGGATCGCGAGGCACCGATGGAGCAGGCGTCGCATGACGCTGGAGACCGGCCGGCGCACCGACGTTTGCGCACCATCAGGCCAGGAACTCGCCTACGGTGCAGCCGAGTCCGGCGCGGCTGCACCGCTCCGGCTCAGCCGATTGTGCCAAGGACCGCGGCCGCGGCCGCGGCCAGCTGGTCCGCGGTCAGCCCCGACGGGATCGGCGCGATGCCGGTGGCGGGTCGCCCGCCGACCTCCACTTCGTACCCGTTGCCGTACGCGTAGACGGACAGGTTCCCCGCGTCGTTTGACACGTACTGGTCCCCGCCTCGGGCCACGCATTTCGCGCCGGTCTCGCTGGAGGACTGGGCGCACGCCCCCGGGTCGGCGCGGACGACGCGCACCACCAGTTGGGTGTCGGGCGTGGTCCCGGCGAGCGAGGCACCGGCTACCGGTTCGGCCGGGCAGCCCAGACCCAACAGGCCGGGCGCGTCGAACGCCCCACTCGGGAGCGAGCCGACCAACGCGGCGGAGGCCGCGTCGGACAACGCCGGCCAGCAGCTCGTCGCGACCCCGCCCGACCCGGCACCGGCGTCGGCGGGTGCCGTGCCCCCTGGCACCGGGACGGTCTGGGTCAGCGCGTCCGCCCCGGGGGGTGGGCGGTTGGCGTCCGGGTTCGCCGGGTCGATGGTCGCGGACGACCCCGCGCCGGGCTGGTCCTGGTCCGTCGCCTCCTGCTGGCTCTCCTGCTCGCCCTGTGCCTCGGACCCGTCCGGGGGCACCGCCGCGGCCGGTCCACCCGCCTCGGTCTGCGCGGCAGCCACGGAAGTGGCGGCGGCGCGATCGGCCGAGGTCGTCGTGCCACCGGAGTTGGACAGGGTCAGCGGGATCACGACGGCGGCCACCGCGACCACGCAAGCGGCGGCCAGTCCCCCGAGCAGCACGGTCCGGCGCCGCCGAGCCCGCCGCTCCGTGTCCTGCCGGGCGCTGAGCACGTGCAGCTC
>DATDBV010000506.1:0-7040 GCA_036524715.1 Nakamurella sp.
GGCCCGCCCGCACCATCGCGTCGTCGTCGACGAGCAGCACCCGAATCGGCCGGATCATCCGGGCCAGGGTAGCCGCGCGGCGAGCCGGAACCGTCCGGTCGCGGTCGGGGAGGTGTCCAGGGTGCCGCCGGCCAGCGCGACGCGCTCGGCGAGGCCGATGAGGCCGGTGCCCGAACCGGGGATCGTCGTCGCCGGTGCGGGCGGCAGCGGGTTGCTGACGACAATCGCCAGTTCGCCGCCCGGGCGGCCGGTCAGGCAGACCTCGACCGGCTGTCCGGGCGCGTGCTTGAGCGCGTTCGTCAGGCCCTCCCGGACCACCCGATAGCCGGTGCGGGCGGCCGGCCCGGGCAGGTCGTCGGGATCGGCCAGGTCGTCGCGGACGGTGATCACCGCGCCGGCCGCCCGCGACTCCGCGATCAGCCGGTCGATGTCCGGCAGGGCCGGTAGCGGGCGCAGCGACGAGATGTCCGCACCGTCATCGGCGCCGTCGACCTCATCGGGGGCGCGCAGCACCTCGATCACGTCGCGCAGCTCCTGCATGGCCTCGTGCACGCCGCTGCGCACGACCCCGGCGGCGCGGGCGAGCTGCTCGGGCGACGCGTCGGGCCGGTACTCGAGGGCGCCGGCATGGGTGGCCACCAGCGCCAGTCGGTGCGCGAGCACGTCGTGCATCTCCCGGGCGATGCGCGTCCGTTCGGCCGACCTCGCCTCGGTGATGCGCCGGGCCTGCTCCTGCTCGGCGCGCCGGGCGCGGGCGCGCAGCGAGGCGAGCAGGGCCTGGCGGGCCTGGGCCCAGGCGCCCCACGCGACCAGCGCCGCCTGCGCGACGACCACCAGCAGCATCCACCAGACGAGGGCGAGATCGACGCCCGGCCGCCAGAGCGCCCGCAGCGCCTGCGCGGCCACGCCGGCCAGGGCGACGGCGATCGCGGTCGGCAGCGGGCGACGGCGCGCGACCTGCAGGGTGCCGAGGCTGGCGGCCGGCGTCGCCGCCGGCGACAAGGCCGCCAGCGCGGCCAGTCCGAGCGCCGCGGGTACGGGCCGCGTCAGCAGCACGGGGGTCAGCGCCACCGAGATGATCCCGGCGACGACGTCGAGCCAGATCAGCGCCGACGCCGACGAAACCAACTCGCCCCACACGGTCAGCGCGGTCAGCGCCCCGATTCCGCCGACGGCGATCCACCGCACGACCGGGCCCGGCTCGCGGGGCGGCGCGCAGTCGCCCGCCGGCTCGGCGGTGAGGTCCGGCGTCGTCATGATCCCCAGGCTAGGACGGGCCGGGCGGCGCCGGAATCGACCAAAGTCGATGGTCGATCGACATCCGTCGGCTCGACGGCCGACCGACGGCCGATGCGCGGCGCGGGGCCCGGCCGCCACCGTTGGCGACATGACATCCACACTCGAACAAGTCCCCGGCCCGTCGGGCCCACCCGCTGTCCTGCAGGGCGTGTTGGCCGCCTTGCGCGGCACCGTCCTGGAGATCGGTCCAGGCGCCGGTGTGAATCTGCCGTGGTTCGGATCGGACGTGCGCTGGATCGGCGTCGAACCGGATCCGGTCGCCCGCGACCTCGCGGTCCGCCGGGCCTCGCGGCTCGGTCGGACGATCGATCTGGTCGCCGGCCCGGTCGAGAACCTCGACCTGCCCCGGGGCAGCGTCGACGCCGTCGTCGGCACCTACGTGCTCTGCTCGGTCGAGGAACCGCGGCGGGCGGTCGCCCAGGTGCGGCGGCTGCTCCGACCGGGCGGCGTGTACGTGTTCGCCGAGCATGTCGCGGCGCCGCGCGGCACCTGGACCCGGCGCGGCCAGCACCTGGCCGCGCTGACGGCGGTGCGGGCGGGGGCCTGCCGCCCGAACCGCGACACCGAGGTGGTGCTGCGTGGCGCCGGATTCGCCGAGGTGACCGTCCGGCACGACATGCGGCCCGGTCCGTTCGGCACCCGGACACCGCTCATCGCCGGCTCCGCCGTCAACCCCTTCGACACCCATGAGGAGAACTGATGTCTCGCACCCGAACGGACTCCCGACTCGCTCCGTCCATCACCCCGACGACGCTCGCCCCGAGCCGGCGCCGGGTCCGGCGCGCGGCCACGGTGGTGTTCGCCGTGCTGGCCGCCGTGCTGGCCTGGATCGTCGTCGTGCCGCTGCTCGGCGTCGAACTCGTCGTCACCGGCCCGGACGGCGCGATCGGGCCGGTCAGCGTCGTCGCCGTGGCCGGTGCGGCCCTGCTCGCCGGCGCCGCCGGCTGGGCCCTGCTCGCCGTACTGGAGCACGTGACCCGTTCCGCCGCGCCCGCCTGGACGGTCATCGCGGGCACGGTGCTCGTCGTCTCGCTCGCCGGACCGCTGACCGCCGGCACCGTTGCCGCCATGGTCAGCCTCATCGCCCTGCACATGATCGTTGGCGTCGTGGTCGCGGTCGGCCTGCGCCGGTCGGGCGGCCGTCGATAGGGCGGCCTCCCGTCACCAGCCGCGGGCTCGCCACTCCGGCAGGCTGGCCCGCTCCCGGCCCAGCGTGGTGTCGTCACCGTGGCCCGGGTACACCCAGGTGTCATCGGGCAGGACGCCGAAGACGCGGGCCTCCAGATCGTCCATCAACGAGGCGAAATCCTCCGGGCTGTTGGTCTTGCCGGGGCCGCCGGGGAACAGCGAGTCGCCGGTGAACAGGTGCCCGTGACCCTTCGGGTCCCGGTACAGCAGCGCCACCGATCCCGGTGTGTGCCCCCGCAGCGCGATCACCTCGAGCGAGCAGTCGCCCAGGGCGACGGCAGCACCGTTGTCCAGCGGCTCGTCGACCGTCACCGGCAGCTCGGCCGCGTCCTCGCGACCGGCGAACGTGCGGGCGCCGGTCGCCTTTGCCACGTCCGGCAGGGCGCCGTGGTGGTCCCAGTGCCGATGGGTGGTGACGACCCCGCGCAGCGGCGTCGGCGCGCTGCCGGCGTCGAGCAGGGCGAGGATCCGATCGGCATCGTTCGCGGCGTCGATCAACACGCCCTCACCGGTGTGCCTACACACCAGCAGGTACGCGTTGTTGTCCATCGGCCCCACGGACAGCTTGGTGATCGTGATGTCGGCCAGTTCGCGGGTCGACGGGGCGCCCTTCGGGTCGACGTGGCCGGTGTACGCGGTCGATGCAGTCATGGTCGCCACGGTAGGCAACGCGTCGGCGGTTCGGAAAGCGGGTGTCGGAGCCTGCCGCGACGGGCGCCCTCACCACGGGGGAAGGGTCGGCAGTTGGCCGTCGCTGCGCAGCGCCGCGGCATCGCGGCCGGACAGCCAACGCACGAGATCCAGCGCCGACCCGGCGACCACCGGTCCACCGCCGCGGACGTCGATCGCGGCGCCACCGTCCGGCAGCAGGGTCATCGCGGGCACCTCCCTGGTGCGCAGGTAGGAGCCCCGTAGGGCGGTGAGCAGGTCGGTCGCCTGCGTGCCCGTCAGCAGGTCGAGCCCACCGTCGACACCGAGGTCGGCGTGGTGCAGCTCGACCTCACCGAGCCGGGCGGCCAGCACGACGGTCGCGGGTGCCGGTCCGCCCCGACCGAGATCGACGCGGAAGGACCAGACGTCCTGCGGCAGGTCGTCGATCGTTTCGGCGAGGTGGCGGGCGGCGGTGACCAGGTCGACCGCAATCGTGTCGGTGCTCCGGGCCGCGCCCCGCTCGATGTCGTCCACCCTGGCCTGCGGGGAGTCGTAGGGCGCAAGCTGCTGGCCCACTCGGGCACCGACGAGGACCCGCCGCAGTCCATCCGCATTGCGCGCCAGGTGGCTGACGACGTGCCCGATCGTCCAGCCGGGCAGCCGTGATGGGCCGGCGAACGCGTCGAGGCCGTGCCGCCGTCGGTCGTCGGCGAGCGCGGTCTCCAGCCGTGAGGTCGCCTCGCGTAGCGCGCTGATCCCGGCCTGAACGTCAGAAGGCATGGGATCCATCTTGGCGGACCACGTCTGGTCCTTCCCGGACACCTCCGCTCAGCGTGGTCCGATCCGCACGACCGTTCCGGTCCGGGCCGACTCCCGGGCGGCATCGAGCACGCGGGCGGTCGCCACCGCGTCGTGCGCCGCCACCGGCGGGGCACCCAGACCGCGCACGGCCCTGGCAACGGCCGGATAGAAGGTGTCCCAGGCCCCGCGCTCGCTGGGCACCGGGGCGGCCACGTCCCCGGAGTACAGCCGGCCCCAGGCCGACTCCGGCTCGACACCCCAGCCGGTACCCAGGTCGGCCGGCGTGTGCCCGGCCTTGAGCTGGTCCTCCTGGATGTCGAACCCGTCGATCACGAATCCGGCCCGGTCGCCGTTCACCTGGAACCGCGGACCCGGGGCGGCCGACGCCAGGCCGGCGGCCACGGTCGAGTGCACACCGCCCGCGTGGACCAGATGCAACTCGAACTCGTCCTCGGCGCCCGCCCCGGCCCGGATGGTCTGCAGGTCGGCGTGCACCGACTCGACCGGGCCGAACAGATGGGTGGCCTGATCGACCAGGTGCGGGCCGAGATCGAGCAGCACACCGCCGCCCTGCGCGGCGGTGGCCCCGTGCCAGCTCGACTTGACCGGTCGGAACCGGTCGATCCGCGAGACGAACCGGTGCACGCGGCCGAGCGCGTCACCGTCCAGCAGTCGACGGATCGTGAGCAGATCGCTGTCCCAGCGACGGTTCTGGTAGGGCACCACCAGCCGGCCGGCCCGCCCGGCGTGGGCCACCAGGTCCGCGGCCGCGGCCGCGTCCAGGGCGAACGGCTTGTCCACCACCACGTGCAGCCCCAGATCGAGGGCCTCGCCCGCGAGCGGGGCATGGGTGGCGCTCGGCGTCGTGATCGTCACCCCGGCCACGCCGAGCGCCGGTAGATCGGACAGGGCGGCGACGGTAACAGCGCTCGGCTGGTCGTCGCGGAGCTGGGCCTGCCGATCCTGTGAGCCGGTCACCACCGCGACCAGTTCCAGGCCGGCCGCCGACCGGATCAGCGGGGCATGGAAGACACGGCCGCCGAAGCCGTATCCGGCGAGGGCCCAGCGGACCGGTGGAGTGGGCGATTCCGTCATGCCGCCCACCCTGCCAGCCGGGTCCGACAGCAGCCCGCCGGAACCGGCGACCAGCGGAAAGTCGGGACTGTCGGAGGCCGCGCCTAGCATGTGCTGCGTGATGGACCACCTCATCGTGCGCGGCGCCCGCGAGCACAACTTGCGGAACGTCGACATCTCCCTGCCCCGGGATTCTCTCGTCGTCTTCACCGGCCTGTCCGGTTCCGGCAAGTCGTCGCTGGCCTTCGACACGATCTTCGCCGAGGGCCAGCGGCGCTACGTCGAGTCGCTGTCCTCCTACGCGCGGCAGTTCCTGGGCCAGATGGACAAGCCGGACGTCGACTTCATCGAGGGTCTGTCGCCGGCGGTGTCGATCGACCAGAAGTCGACGTCGCGCAACCCCCGGTCCACGGTCGGCACCATCACCGAGATCTACGACTACCTGCGCCTGCTGTACGCGCGGATCGGCCATCCGCACTGCCCGATCTGCGGGGAGCCCATCTCCCGGCAGACCCCGCAGCAGATCGTCGACCGGGTGCTGGAGATGGCCGACGGCACCCGCTTCCAGGTACTCGCGCCGGTGGTCCGCGAACGCAAGGGCGAGTACGCCGATCTGTTCACCGAGCTGCAGGCCAAGGGCTATTCGCGGGCCCGGGTGGACGGGATCGTCCACCCGCTCACCGAGCCGCCGAAGCTCAAGAAGCAGGAGAAGCACTCCATCGAGGTGGTCGTCGATCGCCTGGTCAATCGGCCGACGGCCAAACAGCGGATCACCGACTCGGTGGAGACCGGCCTGAGCCTGGCCGACGGGGTGGTCGTCCTCGAGTTCGTCGACCTGGACGAGAACGACGAGCATCGTGAGCGTCGCTATTCGGAGCGGTTGGCCTGCCCGAACGACCATCCGCTGGCGATCGACGAGCTGGAGCCGCGGTCGTTCTCCTTCAACTCGCCGTTCGGTGCCTGCCCCGAGTGCACGGGACTGGGTACCCGCAAGGAGGTCGATCCCGACCTGGTCGTGCCGGACGGGGCGGCGACGTTGGCCGAAGGGGCCATCCAGCCCTGGGCGGGCGGCACCACCAGCGAGTACTTCGGCCGGCTGCTGCAGGGCCTGGCCAACGGCCTTGGCTTTTCCATGGACACTCCGTGGGACCGGCTGCCGGCCGCCGCCCGCAAGGCCATCCTGCACGGGTCCGATCAGCAGGTGCACGTCACCTACCGCAACCGGTACAACCGGCAGCGCTCGTACTACGCGGAGTTCGAGGGCGTCATCCCGTTCCTGGAGCGCCGGGCCGCGCAGACGGATTCGGACTTCGCCCGGGAGAAGTACGAGGGGTACATGCGCGAGGTGCCGTGCCCGGTGTGCCACGGCACCCGCCTCAAACCGGAGATCCTGGCGGTCACCCTGCAGCACGCCCAGCGGGGCCGGATGAATATCGCCGAATTGTCCGCGCTGTCCATCAAGGACGCCGCCGGGTTCTTCCCCGGCCTGGTGCTGTCCGAGCGGGATCGGATGATTGCCGAGCGGGTGCTCAAGGAGGTCAACGCCCGGCTCGGCTTTCTGCTCGACGTCGGCCTCGACTACCTGTCCCTGGACCGGCCGGCCGCCACCCTCTCCGGCGGTGAGGCGCAGCGGATCCGGCTGGCCACCCAGATCGGGTCCGGGCTGGTCGGCGTGCTGTACGTGCTGGACGAGCCGTCCATCGGGCTGCACCAGCGGGACAACCGCCGGCTCATCCAGACGCTGACCCGGCTGCGCGACCTGGGGAACACCCTGATCGTCGTCGAGCACGACGAGGACACCATCCGGACCGCCGACTGGGTGGTCGACATCGGGCCCGGGGCGGGGGAGCACGGCGGCAAGGTCGTGGTCTCGGGCACGGTCGAGGAGCTCGAGCGCTCCACCGAGTCCGTGACCGGCGCCTTTATCTCCGGCCGGCGGGAGATCGCGGTGCCGATGGTGCGCCGCCCCCTCGACCGCAAGCGCAAGCTGACCGTGGTCGGCGCGCGGGAGAACAACCTGCGGGACA
>DATDBV010000507.1:0-2601 GCA_036524715.1 Nakamurella sp.
CCCCGCCCGCACCGCTCGCCACCCCGTGTTGATCATGCAGAGGGTGCCGCTCTCCGCGCCTCGGAAGGGCACCACATGCATGAACGACGGGTGGTGACGGGTGCGGGCCGGGTCAGCTCCGGTTGACCAGGTGCACCAGCAAGTCGGTGCCCAGGGTGCCCAGCACGGCCCAGGTGACGCAGCCGAGCACGGCCCAGCGGTAGAGCTCGGTTCGCGGCGCGTCCAGCGCGAGCGCCGCGGCCGGGACGAGCCATCGGCCGAGCAGCGGAGCGAGGACCGCAGCACCGCGGTAGCCGAGCCGATCGATGACCGCCGACCCCCGGTTGACCAGCACGGCGGCCCGCGACCCGGTGGCCCGCCCACCGCGGGTCCACCACCGGGTCAGCCGGGGACCGTGCCGTAGGCCGAGCCGGACCTGTCGCGTCAGCCGGTCGGGCACCCGGTCGAGCACGACCGGCACGCTCACCAGCACGAACGCGGCGCTGCCGAGGAAAACCCCGATCGCCACCAGGCCGGGCGGCAGGCCAAGGAGCAGCCCCAACGGCACGGTGACCACCCCGAAGGCGAATGCCGCCAGCACCACCAGGGTGAAGGCGAGTACCGGGGATCCCACCGGATGATCATCGGTCCGGGGACCGGCCGGACCGGCCCTCGACGCGCGGGCGGCGCCGGGATCCTGGCCGGCGCCGCGGTCGTGGCCCGTGTCAGGTGCCGGCAATTCGGTTGATCTCGACGTCGGCACCGGTATCGTGGACGCTGCCATGGATCACTGACATCGCCCCCACCCGCGTCCGCGGCCGCACGCCCGGCGGGTTCCTCGTACCCCGATAAGGGATCGGCGATGTCATCCACTGCCCTGCTGTCCTCCCCGTTGTTCCACCCCTCGTCCCACCCGGCCCGGGCCGGGCGGGTGTCGCTGACCGCCGTCGACCTGATCAAGTCCTACGGCGACCGCGCGGTCCTGGACGGCATCGACCTGCGCGCGAGGGCCGGTCGCCGCATCGGTGTGCTCGGCGAGAACGGCGCCGGCAAGTCGACCCTGTTGCGGCTGCTGTCCGGGACCGAACGACCCGACCAGGGTTCGGTCGAGCACGTCGGCAACCTGGGCTTCCTCTCCCAGGAGCCCGAACTCGCGGGCACCGTCGCCGAAGTGATGGCGGGCGCCTTGGCCCCGCTGCATGCCGTCGTGCGCGACGTCGAGACGCTGGGCGCGCGCATCGGGTCCGATCCCGCCGCCGCCGACGCCTTCGCCGACCGGCTGGAATGGGCGCAGTCCCACGACGCGTGGGACGCCGACCGGCGGGCCGCCGTCACTCTGGCCGCGCTCGGCCTGGCCGACCTGGACCCGGATCGGCCGGCGACCCTGCTGTCCGGAGGTGAGCGCACCCGGCTGGCCCTGGCGGCGCTGCTCACCGCCCAACCGGACATCCTGCTGCTGGACGAACCGACGAACCACCTGGACGAGCCGGCGATGGAGTTGCTCGAGCAGTTCCTGGTGGGGATGCCGGGCGTGATGGTGGCGGCCAGCCACGACCGGACGTTCCTGGACCGGGTGTGCACGGAACTGCTCGATCTCGACCCGCGGGCCGGCGGCACCGACGGGCGGGGCGGTCGCCGGTTCGGCGCGTCGTTCTCCGGCTACCTGGATCACCGGGCCGCGGCCCGCCGGCAGTGGGAGCAGACCTACGCCGAGCAGCAGGAACGGATCGAGCGGCTACGGCGGGACGCGAGCATCGATACCGGCCGGATCGCGCACAACCGGGGCCCGCGGGACAACGACAAGTTCATCTACAACTTCAAGGGCGGCAACGTCGAGGCGGCGCACGCCCGGCGGGTGCGCCACGCCGAACGCCGGCTGGCCATCGCCGAACGGGAGGCAGTCCGCCGGCCGCCGGACCCGCTTACGTTCACCGGATCGCTCACCGGCGGGCTCGGCGACGGCCCGGTCGACGCGGTGCGGGTGTGTGGGTTGCGGGTGCCCGGCCGAGTGCGGGTGGCCGAGCTGACCGTGCCGGCCGGTGGCCGGCTGCTGCTGACCGGCACCAACGGGTCGGGCAAGTCGAGCCTGCTCAAGGTGCTGGCCGGGCAGCTGGTTCCGGTGTCGGGTTCGGTGACGGTGAACGCGGGACGGGTCGGCCTGCTGGAGCAGGACGTGGCCTTCCCGGATCCGGCGTTGTCCGCCCGCGCCGCCTTCGACCGGGCCTCGGCGGGCCGCGGGCGGGACGGCTCGCCGCTGGTGGACGTCGGGCTGCTGCGAACCGCCGACCTGGAGGTCCCCGTCGGCCGGCTCAGCGTCGGTCAGCGCCGGCGGCTGGCCCTGGGGGTGCTGGTCGCGCAGGCGCCCGACCTGCTGCTGCTCGACGAGCCGACCAACCACCTGTCGCTGACGCTGGCCAGCGAACTGGAGGAGGCCCTGGGCACCGCCCCCGGCACGGTGATCGTGGCCAGCCACGACCGGTGGCTGCGCCGGCGGTGGGCCGGACCGGAGTATCAGCTGACCGGGTGAGCCCAGGGTGAGCCCCGGGTGAGCCCCGCACACACCCGCACGCACTCGCTGTTGATCATGCAGTAGGTGTTCTGAAGACGGGGCCATAGGAACAC
>DATDBV010000508.1:0-4215 GCA_036524715.1 Nakamurella sp.
TCCCACCGAGGTGGCCGGGCGTCGGCCGCCGTCCTGATGGTGGGTGACTGTGAGCGTCGTGGTGCGGTGTGTCTCATCAATGTTCGGCGCTGGGGAACGTCCTCGCACCGGTGAAACCACCGGTATCCGATCGGGCGATGCCCGACGGCGACCCGACCGAGCCGCTGCCTGGATGCGCAGCCGGCACCTACCGGGGGGTGATCCTCGCGAGTTCGCCGCGCGAGGTGATTCCCGTCTTGGCGAAGACGTTCCGGAGGTGGAATTCGATGGTTCGGGGGCTGAGGAACAACTTGGCGGCGACCTCGCGGTTGGACAGCCCTTCCGCGACGAACGTCGCGACCTGCGTCTCCTGCGCGGTGAGCGCGACGCTGGTCGAGGCATCCCGCCTACGGGCGGTCTCGCCGGAGGCCCGGAGTTCCTGCTCGGCGCGCCGCGCCCATGCCGCGGCGCCCAGATCGCCGAAGGTGTGCAGCGCCGCCCGCAACTGTTCCCGGGCATCGACGCGGCGGCGGGACCGTCGCAGGAACTCGCCGTAGGCGAGGTGCGTGCGGGCCCGTTCGAACGGCCGATCCACACCGCGTTCCGGGCCGAAAGCCTGCAAGAAGAATTCTTCGACAGCCGCCGGTGCAGTCTCGTGGGAGGCGAGCAACGCCCGCCCGTAGGCGACAACCCTGCGGGCGTGCGGTGTGTCGGCGGCAGCGGCGAACTCGTCCAGCTCGGCCAGCCACCGCGCGGCGGTGTCGAGGTGACCGGTTCGGGCGGCGAGGTCCAGCCGGTCGTAGGCGGCCAGCCGGGTCAGCGTGGGTTGCGTCATCTGCTCGAAGTGGTGCAATGCGGCCGCGGGCTCCCCGGTGAGCGCGGCGTGGCATCCCTGCGCCCATCGCCGGGTGTCCTGCATCAGCACCCCGAGGATCCCGGCGGACTCCCCGGCGGCCACGCGATCCAGTTCGGCCAACAAATTGTCGTATTGGCCTTGGTCGCCGCGCTGCGCGGCGACCAAGGCCAACTGGGCGAGCGGCATGGCGGTCAGGCCAGGTTGCCCGGTGCTGCGGGCCAGCTCCAGCGCTTCGGTGGCATGGGCCACCGCGCCGGTCCAGTTCCCGGCCGAGAGGTCGGCGAGCGCCAGCCGTGGCAACGCGAACAGGACCAGACCGATCGCGCCGTCATTGCGGGCCTGGGTCAGCATCCGACTGAAGCAGCGGCGGAAGCCGTCGTCGTCGCCGAGCTGGAAGGTCGCGATGCCCAGGTTGGTCAGCAGGTCGGTCTCGGACAGGTCCTCGCCGAGAATGACGGCCTGCCGCAGGGAATCGGCGGCGGCGGCCAGTCCCTCGTGGTTCAGCCGGTGGAACCCGGTCAGCAGATGGGTGAAACACCTGGCCCTGGTTGAGGTGTCCCGCGAGGTGGACGTCAGGAGTTCGGCGGGGTCGAGATCGGTCCGGTCCGGTTCGGGCAGGAAGGTGGATCCGGCGGTGGCGATCATGCCGATCTCCCGGGCGCGCTGCGGGTCGGCGGCCGCCACCTCCCGGGCCGCCCGGCTCCAGATCCCGATCCCGATCGCCACGGAACCGACGATGAATTCGATGCGGCCGCGGAGCCGATCCAGGTCGGCCCGCACCACGGGGTCCGTGACGCCGGCGCGGGCCATGGTCGCCAGCCGCATCGCCCGGGCCGGTTGCGCCGCCAGCCATGCATTGGTCGCCGCCGCGAGCAACCTTGTCGCACGGTCCCTTTCGTCGAGAGTGAGCTCGGCGGCCCGTTCGAACGCGGCGCTGGCCGCCTCGAATCCACCCCGCGCCGCGGCACCGCGGGCGGCGTCGTCCAGCGCCTGCACGACCTCGTCGTCGGGTTGGTCGACGGCGGCGGCGAGGTGCCAGGCCCTGCGGTCGGCATCCTGACCGGTCATCGCCTGGGCCAGCGCCCGGTGCACCTTGCTGACGAACATGCGTGGTCGCGCCCTGGTAGACGGCGGAACGGACGAGTGGATGACGAAAACCGATCTCGGCCCCGTTGATCGTCAGCAACCCGGATTCCTCGGCCTCGGTCAGCGCACCGGCTCCCACCCCGAGCAGGTCGCGGCTTGCCGGACCACCACACCCGGGTGGAATCGTCGGCCGCGGCGACACACACCAGGGTCTGGGCGTGAGCGAGCGCCAGCGAGCGAATCATCGACACCGCGCCGTCGCACCCCAGAAGGGGCGTGGAGCCTGCGAGCGCCCCGCGGGGGGCGACGGCCTTGAACGGACAGCCGGCGGCTGCGGTCCAGGAAGACCCGCTGCACGCCCTCGGTCAGCGGCAGGTCCACCGGCAACGGCTCCCGGCCGGCGAGTTGCGCCGGCGACAGCGACCCGGGCAACTCCACCAGGGCCAGCGGGTTGCCTCCGGTCTGCACCATCAGCCGGTCCCGGACCTCGCCGGCGACCGGCGCACCGGTCTGATCGGTGAGCAGGCGGGCCGCGGCGGCCGCGTCGATGCCGCCCACCACCAGCTCGGGCAACTCGCCGCCCTCGAATCGGCGAAGGTCCCGTCGCGGGCGGCGAACAGCAACGCCACCCGCTCCGGTCCGAGCCTGCGGGCCACGAAAAGCAGGGCAGCGGTGGATGCCTCGTCCAACCAGTGCGCGTCGTCGACGACACACAGCACCGGTGAGTCTTCGGCCGCCTCGGCGAGCAGGCTCAGCGTGGCCAGGAAAACCAGGAACCGGTCACCGGCCGCGGCGTCGGTCTCGCCGAACGCCGCGCGCAGCGCGGTGGCCTGCCGCGCCGGGAGAGCTTCGACCAGTCGCCTCACCGGCCGCAGCAGCCGCTGCAACGCGGCGAACGGCAGCGGCGACTCCGACTCGATGCCCTGCGTCCGCAGAATATGCACGCCCTCCACGCCCTCGATCAGGTCGGCCAGCAGCGCCGTCTTGACGACGCCGGGCTGCCCGCTGACCACCAGCGCCCCGCCCCGGGAGTCGCGGGCGTCGTTCAACAGCACCGCCAGGCGTTCCCGTTCCCGTTCCCGGCCATGGAGCATCCCGGAAGCGTAGGCGCAGTCCATCGCGGTGTCCGGTCGATCCCGGCGATTGCACCGGTGCGACCAGGACTCGTTCCGACCAAGACTCAATGCGCCAACACGTCCACCATCAAGACAAGGACCCTCGCCATGACGCAGCACCACACCGGCGTTCAGGACCCGGACGCACCGCCGACCATGACCGCCACCCACGACGACGACCCCGCCCGTCGGCGGCCTGCCCGGTCCCGGTGGCCGATGCGGGTGGTCGTCGCCGCGAGCCTGCTCGGCGGACTCGCCGCGGCCGCCGCCGGGCTGGTCATGACCGCTGGTGGAACCGAACCGGTGGTCGACGGGTCGGTGCTCCTGGGTTTCGCCGCGGGATGGGCACTGCTGCTGGTGCTGTCGGTGCGGTTCAACGACCATCCGCAGAAGTGGGCCGCCGTCCCCGCCGCCGTGATGGGCGCGGGTGGTGCCGCACTGCTCGTGTTCACGCCGAGCAGCGCCGCCATGCACGCCCTGGGTTGGGTGTGGCCGCCGGTCCTGCTCGGCCTGCTCGCCTGGATCACCATCCAGATCCGCAGGCAACTACCCCGGCGCGGCGGCCGGTGGATGCTCTACCCCATCGTCGCGGTCACCGGCCTCGCGGCCGTCGGCGGCGGCCACCACACCGTCACGCAGTCCATCGATCAGGCCTCCGTCGAGTCGATGCCCGGGCAGCTCATCGACGTGGGCGACCATGGGCTGTACCTGTCCTGCACCGGATCGGGCGAGCCCACCGTGATTCTGGAACCCGGCCTCGGTGAGACCTCCGCCGCGTGGGGATGGATCGCCCCGACCGTCGCCACGCACACCCGGGTCTGCATGTACGACCGGGCCGGCCGCGGCCGCAGCGAGCCCTCCCCGACCCCGCAGGACGGCGACCAGATCGCCACCGACCTGCACACCCTGCTGGAACGCGCGGACATCAGCGGCCCGCTGGTCATGGTCGGGCACTCCCTCGGCGGCCTGTACGTACTCGACTACACCGCCCGGTATCCCCAGCAGGTGGCCGGCATGGTGCTCCTGGACGCCACCCCACCCACCGCGTTCAGCTCGCTCCCCGATTACCCGGCCTTCTACGACATGTTCACCACCGCAACATGTTTGTTTCCCGGCCTGGCCCGACTCGGGGCCACCGAGCTGATCAACGCATCCAGCCACCCGGGTCTGCCCGCCGAG
>DATDBV010000509.1:0-2668 GCA_036524715.1 Nakamurella sp.
CCCGGCGGATTGGCCGGTCGGCATCACCACCGAGATCCTGGAGGTGCTGCTGGTCCGGCCGATCGCGCAGGTCCGCCTCGCCGAGGCCATCCCCGCCGTGCACGGCTACGTCGACTTCCTGATCGCAACCGGCCGGTGGAAGCAGCAGAACAACCCGCAGGCCGTCCGCGACGCGCTGGACCGCGCGCAGTCCGCCGCGGACAACGCCATACCGCCGGACTGGAGACACCGATTCGACCGCGACGACCGCTGGTACGCCGACATCCCGTACGTGGATGATTTCGGCGATCTCGAACCCGACGACGAGTTCCCGGGCGGCATGTTCGCCCGGGGACTCGACGACTTCCTGGACACCATGGAGTCCCGACCGGACGTGCCGATCGCCGTCACCGTGCCGCCGGCACCGCAGGAATGGGCGGTGTTGTCCGCCCTGCCGTTGATCGGCCACCTGCGGGCCGTCGCGGAGTGGGCGACGCCGGGCCGCAAGCTGACCGGGGACGGCGGGCTGAGCCGGCAGGATCTCGAATGGTGGCGGACCCGGCACCGGCTGCCGATCGTCCAAGACGGAGAACAGCGGGACCTCCAGGTGGAAGCGGCACTGCAGACGGCGTGGCGGGTGGCGCAGGCCGCGGGTCTGGTCTCGGTGCAGGGGCGCCGGGCGACCCGCGGCCGGGCGGCCGACCTTCTCGACGCGGACCCGGTCACCGCGGTGACCTTCGCCCGGCTCCTGGTCCACCTCCTTGTCACCACCGTCCTGGACCTGACCGGCGCCGCCGACTCGCTGCAGGTGGCGACGCTGGTCGGGGCGGAGACCGTGTTGACCGCGATGTGCAGCCCGGGCGGGCAGGATCTCGATCGACTCCCCCGGAGTATCGGCGTCACCGACCCCGACGTGCCGGACGAGGAGTACCCCGCCCGCATGGTGGCCACCGCGGTGCGCCACCGGCTGGCCCTCCTTGCCTGCTTCGGGGTGATCACCGGTGTGCGAGGCCGGGTGTCGGTGCCCGACGGGCTGCGACCGACGGTCGTTCGGGCGCTCGAGGCCCCCGGTTCCCCGCTGCGGATCACCCTCGCACCCGGGGCGGCGCCGCTGCCCGACATCGATGCCGAACCGTACGACTGAGATCAGGTCAACCACCGCGGCAGTACCTGCCGGCATGGTCGATCAGCGTGTCGCGGGTGTGATCTGTCCGCCCGTCGGCGCTTCCGGCGAAAACTCACCCGCTATGCCCGATCAGCACGGCTTCCAGGTCGTCCCGCCGGGGCTATAGCAGCGCGGGCCGGTGTATCCCGGGTCGCTGCCGGACCATGATCCGCTTCCCGAGCTCGGATCGTCATCGGACTGGCTCGGCGGGTCGTAGGTGTATGACTGCTGGGACTGCTGCTCGTGCTGGACATCGCGGATGATGTGGTTGGTCGGCGGACGAGCTCGGGGCTCGATAAGGCCGAAGCCCTCACGGCCGCAACCACAGTCAGGCAGCCCGAGATCCCGACAGGCAAATCGTCGAGGATGTCATCGGCGCGGCCAGGTCCACCTCGTCCTGGTGCCAGCCGGCGTCGGGATGAACCTTCGGATCAGAGATCGCGGGCTCGGCCGATAATCTCGTCGATCTGCCTGCACAGTAAGGGCATCCGGTTCTCGAGGACGCCCCACACGACTTTCGGGTCTACGATGTAGTACTTGTGCGCGATCAGATTTCGGATGCCCTTGGCCTGCGGGAAGGGGACGGCCGGATGTGCGGCGACGAAGGCGGGATCAAGTCGTGAAACCGCTTCCCCGACCCTGAGGATGATGGCCTCGGCCGCCAGCTGCAGCATCAGATCCCGGTCGTATGCGGCTCGACCGCGGCTCACCAATTCGGCCGCGTATCGCCCGAACTGCAAAATGTCCCGCAGCGTCCGCGTCGTTCTGGCGTCCTCGGGAGCGCTCATCGTCAGAGCGGCACCGCCTGTTCCCTGATGTGGTCGTGGCGCCCGGTCAACCCTCCGGCGGAGATCACATCGACGTGGGTGTCCAGGAGCATCTCGATCTCTTCGGCCATCTCGTACAGGTCGAAGAGGTCGGTTCCGGGTTTGAGCTCGACCAGCAGGTCGATGTCGCTGTCGTGGCGATCGTGACCGCGTGCGACCGAGCCGAACACGCTGATCCGGGTCGCTCCGTGCCCGGTAGGCGATCCTTTTGACCTGCGCGGCGTTGGCCCTCAGGCGAACCGACGGCAATGGCCGGGCCGCCAGCATGATCCGCTCGTACAGTGAGTCCGACAGCTGACGCTTGCCCGACTCGTATGCCGCGATGTTGGGGGCAGCCACCCCCACCCGGGCCGCCAGCTCTGCCTGGGTCAGGCCGGCCGCACGCCGCGCGGCGCGTAGGGTCGTGCCCCGGTCAATCGGTCCACGTCCCACATTCGGAGATGCTATCAGCTGATAGGTGGCCACGTTGTCGTGGTCACCACAGCCCGGGCCAGCCGAACCGGGCCCGACCTGGTCCGGCGGCCACGATCGCCGGCCACCGGTAGAACGGGGCGCGCTGGTGGTGCGAGCCGACCGGCCGTATGCTGCGGCATACCGGGTTGATATGCTGGCGTGTATGCGAACGTCGATGAACCTGCCGGACGGTCTGCTGGCCGCCGCCAAGAAGCGTGCGGAGGCGGAGGGCACGACCGTGACC
>DATDBV010000510.1:0-10778 GCA_036524715.1 Nakamurella sp.
GTTGGGAAGGAAAGTGCCCGCGCAGCGGGACTTTTCCTTCCCAACGCGGCGGGTCAGCTGGGGCGGGGCGGGTCTGCGGTGAGTCAGCGGGTCAGCGGCGGGCGGGTCAGCGGCGGCGGGTGGCGCTCAGCCCCGCCTCCATAAGGCGGATCTCCGAGACGACGCCGGGCATGTCGTCGCGGAGGTGCCGCGGCGTGTAGCGCAGCACGGTCCAGCCGGCTTGGACCAAAGCGTTCTGCCGCCCCCGGTCGGTGTGGAACGCGTCGCCCCGGGAGTGCACCGTCCAGCCATCGACCTCCACCGCCAGCTTGATCTCTTCGACGGCGAGATCCAGCCAGCATTCCCGCTCGGCCGCCCAGACCCACAACCCGCACCGCCAGTGGGACCCGGCCACCTGCGTCAACGCCCGGCGCAGGTCGCGCTCGGGCGGGGACACCCCGCCCTGCCGGATCGGTTCGACCAACCGCCGGGCGGCGGCGGTGCCGTGGCCGGGCGCCATCCGCTTGAGCGCGGTTTCCAGCGACAGTATCGTGGTGCCCCGTTGCAGTGCCCGGTCCCGGATGTCCTCGGCGTCGGCCCGGCCGGCGCAGTGAAGGACGGTGCGGGCCCGGGTGGAGACCGGTAGCCCGCGCAACGTCATCCGGTCTGCGCGGTCCAGCGGTCGGCGCATTACCTTCAGGTCGCGCCAGCACGGCTGGAATCCACCAGGCGGCACGATGATCGTCACCGGATCATTCGTCGGCCCGGCCAGGTCGTGCCACCAGGCCGCCCACCGCCCGGTGATCACAGCGTCGGGGACGCGAAGGGCGATGGCCCGCATTCGCAGGTCCGGGGTCATGGTCGTGGCGGCGGCGCGGTAGACGCCTGGCACGACGACGCAGAGCTCACCCGCCTTCACCCGCCGGGCGATCGAGGAGGCGCTGAGATCGGCCGCCAGCAGTTGCCCGCGGCTGACGATGCCGTCGTTGGCCGTGAGGGCCGCACGCAGGGCCTTGTCGGACGGGCGCACCCGCCGATAGTGGCGCGCCCGAGCCCATGCGCGGCGGCCGTCGCGGAAAATGTGGATGGTTCGGCGCATGGGGACAACTCATCGCCTGCGTTCGGAAGGAATGTGCCCGCGCAGCGACACTTTTCCTGCTCGACGCGGGTGCGTGTCCACGGGTAGGCGCTCGACGCCGGGCGGCTGCGGTCAGCGCCAGTGAGCCGGGCGGCGCAGGTCTGTGGGCAGGCAGGTGCGCCCGTCACCGGCGGCCGACTCGAGCTGACCCTGCCGCACGAACAGCGCGCCGGCCAGGTCGGCCCCGGCCAGCTTCGCCCCGCGCAGGTCGGCGCCGGTCAGGTCGGCCAGGGTCAGCGTGACGCCGCGCAGATCAGCGCCGACCAGGACGGCGCCGCGCAGGTTCGCGCCGCGCAGGTCGGCCCGGCGCAGGTCGGCGCCCAGCAGCATCGCCCGTCGATGATCGGCGCCGTCCGGCACCTTGGCCCGGGCCTGCCGGCTGGCCCGTTCCAGCAGATCGCCGACGGGCCGCAGCACCGCGGCGACGTCGACCGCGACCAGGTCGTCGGACGGCAGGTCGGCCAGCTCGTCGACCTGCCGTAGACGCTCGGCCAGGTCGGCGTGCATGCCCGCGGCGGCGGGCATGTGCAGCGCGCGGTCCAGGTGCCACATGATCTCGTGCAAATCGAGCATGATCATGAACGCGCGGAAGATGTCCGGGGCGAGCGCCGGCTCGTCGCGCCAGGTCCGGCCACCGAACGTCGACTGCGTGATCCGTTGCCCGGCGCCGAAGCAGTCGAAGGCCACGCAGCCGGGGAAGCCGCGCTCCCGCAACCGGTCGTGGATGCGGCACCCGAAGTCGTCGCCAAGGTTCGGGCATGGCCGGCCGGCCGGCCGGTCGATCGCGAAATCCGCCGACTTCTTGAAACTCGTGGCCACACAACAGAGCGCCGAGCAGGCTGAACAATCAGCGGCCAGCAGGGGCAGGGCCGGCACCACTCAGCGCCAGGCCGTCACGACCGGCCGCGGACCGGAGCGGGCGGCGGCCAGCGCACCCCAGACCATCGACCCGGCCCAGGCCATCGGCCAGAGCAGGAACCAGAACAGCCCGAACACCACGAAGCCGACGACGAACAGCACCCCGAGCATGATCAACGCGCCGGACACCGTGGAGTAGAGCATCCCGAAGGGGCCGAAGAAGAAGGTCAGCACGAGCGCGACGCCGACCGACTTGCCGGGCATCACCGTCACCACCGGCAGCGGGGCCGGCGCCGTGTGCTCGGACCAGACCCATCCGTCCCACCAGCGGAGCACCGGCAGGCCCGCGGGGTCCCGGTACCAGCCGGGCGGAATGTCCAGCGGATCGGGCGATGGCCGGCCGACCGCGACCGGGAGGTAGGGCTCGTCGACGGTGGCCACCGCGGCATCGTCGGCGGTCGACCAGGCCCGCGGCGACGAGCCCGCCAGGTCGGCCAGGTCGGCCACGCCCGCGTCGACCCGGGTGTGGGTGGTCCACTGCGTGCCGTTCCACCAGCGTTCGCGGGCGGGGTCGCTCTCGTCCGGGTACCAGCCGGCGGCGCGTCGACGTCCACGGGTCTCGTCGGGATCGGTCGGCATCAGGGCTCCCTCGGCGCTCGCCACGGCTGCGTTCGAGAGTACCGACGGGCCGGGCCGGGCTGCCCGTTGTACCGGATCGCCGCCGGGCACCATGGGGTTGTGCACCCGGACCCCGGCGACCCGCCGACGCAGCCCCTGGCGGTGGTGACGAGTCCCGTGCCGGTCGGGCGGTCCCCCTGGACCTTCGTCGACGTGTTCGCCGGGCTCGGGGCGGTGCTGCTGTTCGGCACGGTTCTGGGTGCCGTCGTCCGGATCACCGGCCCCGACCTCGGGTCGGCCGCCCTGGTGGTGTCGGCGCTGCCCGTGTGGATCGGCCTGCTCGGAACCGCGGTCTGGGCCTGCCGCCGGCACGGCACCGGCAGCCTGGTCCAGGATCTGGCGCTGCGGATCCGACCCATCGACCTGGCCATCGGACTCGGCGCCGGCCTGGGTCTGCGGTTCGTCATCGGCATCTGGGCAGTGATCTGCACCCGCCTCACCGGGCAGCAGCCGGAGAGCAACCTGCAGGAGGTGCTCGGCGGCCGCGGGCTGGGCGCCGGCGCCTGGCTGGTGATCAACATGCTGGCCATCGCGCTGGTCGGACCGCTGATCGAGGAGATCTTCTTCCGCGGTGTCGGGCTGCGCGGCGCGCTGGCCGGCCTGCTCCGGCGCAGCAACAGCCGACCCCGGCTGGCCGACCCGCGACGGCGCGCGCGCATCGCCATCGCCGCGACCGCGCTGATGTTCGCCTTGCTGCACGTGTCCGAGGTCAACGACGCGATCTCCGCGCTCGTCCTGCTGCCCGGGCTGTTCTGCGCCGGCGCCGTGCTGGGCTGGCTGACCATCCGTACCGGTCGGCTCGGGCCGGCCGTCGTCACCCATGTCGTGTTCAACGCCGTGGCGGTCGTCGCGCTGCTGACCCTGGGCGGATCGGCCTGACGGGCGGGGGACGAAGGTCCTGCCGGTAAAATCCACAGCGGCCCGGAAACGCGGGTGCGCAGACATGCAGTCATACGGGCCGTGCTGATGACAGCGCAGCTGAGGATGGGAGTGGCAGTGGGCCTCGTCGTCCAGAAGTACGGCGGTTCGTCGGTCGGGACGGCGGAGCGGATCAAGCGGGTGGCCGAGCGGATCGTGGCGACCCGCAAGGACGGTCACGACGTCGTGGTGGTCGTATCGGCAATGGGGGACACCACCGACGAGCTGATGGATCTGGCCCAGCAGGTGTCGCCGTCCCCGCCGGCCCGGGAGCTGGACATGCTGCTGACCTCGGGCGAGCGGATCTCCAACGCGTTGGTCGCGATGGCCATCTCCGCGCTCGGCGCCGAGGCTCGCTCGTTCACCGGGTCCCAGGCCGGCGTGATCACCAATTCCACCCACGGCCGGGCCCGCATCATCGACGTCACCCCGGGCCGCATCCGCTCCGCGCTGGACGAGGGCAGCATCGCGCTGGTGGCCGGGTTCCAGGGCGTCAGCCAGGACACCAAGGACATCACCACCCTGGGTCGCGGCGGCTCGGACACCACCGCGGTCGCGCTCGCCGCCGCGCTGAAGGCCGACGTCTGCGAGATCTACACCGACGTCGACGGCGTGTACTCGGCCGATCCGCGGATCGTGCCGAACGCGGCCAAGCTGGACACCATCTGCTACGAGGAAATGCTCGAGATGGCCGCGTCCGGCGCCAAGGTGCTGATGCTGCGCTGCGTGGAATACGCGCGCCGCTACGGCGTGCCGGTGCACGTCCGTTCCTCGTATTCCGACCGCAACGGCACCATCGTCAAAGGCAGCATGGAGGATATTCCCGTGGAGAATGCCCTGATCACCGGCGTCGCGCACGATCGCGGCGAGGCCAAGGTGACCATCACCGGGGTGGCCGACCACCCGGGCGTGGCCGCCAAGATCTTCCGTACCATCGCCGACGCCGAGATCGACATCGACATGGTCGTGCAGAACATCTCCAAGGCCGTCGACGGCAAGACCGACATCACCTTCACGCTGCCCAAGGGCGACGGGCCGCGGGCGGTCGCCGCGCTCGAATCGCGTCGGGTCGAGATCGAGTTCGAGTCGATCGTCTACAACGACCACGTCGGCAAGGTGTCGCTGATCGGCGCGGGCATGCGCTCGCACCCCGGAGTCACCGCCACCTTCTGTGAGGCGCTGGCGGGTGCCGGCGTGAACATCGACATCATCTCCACCTCCGAGATCCGCATCTCCGTGCTGGTCCGCGACGTGGAATTGGACACCGCGGTCCGGGCGTTGCACGACGCGTTCGAGCTCGGTGGCGACAAAGAGGCCGTCGTGTACGCCGGAACCGGGAGGTAGTTGAAGTGAGTGGATTGCGCGTAGGAGTCGTCGGCGCCACCGGCCAGGTCGGTGGGGTGCTGCGCCGCATTCTCGCCGAGCGGGCCTTCCCGATCGAGGAGATCCGGTTCTTCGCCTCGGCCCGGTCCGCGGGCCGGACCCTGCCCTGGGGCGAGCGCGAGGTCATCGTCGAGGACACCGCCGAGGCCGACCCGGCCGGGCTGGACATCGCCCTGTTCTCCGCCGGGGCCACCCTGTCCCGGGCGCAGGCGCCGCGGTTTGCGGCCGCCGGCGTGACGGTCATCGACAACTCGTCGGCCTGGCGCAAGGACCCGTCGATCCCGCTGGTGGTCTCCGAGGTCAACCCGGAGGCGGCGCTGAACGCGATCGCCGAGAAGGGGGCGGGTGTGATCATTGCCAACCCGAACTGCACCACCATGGCCGCCATGCCCGTCCTCAAGCCGCTGCACGACGCGGCCGGGCTGCGCCGGCTGATCGTGTCCACCTACCAGGCGGTCTCCGGGTCAGGGCTGGACGGGGTCGCCGAACTCGAAGGCCAGGTCCGCGCCGTAGTCGAGGGTCCGGTCGCGCCCGGCGCGCTCACCCACGACGGATCCGCGGTCGAGTTCCCGGCGCCGAAGAAGTACGTGCGGCCGATCGCCTTCAACGTGATCGCCCTGGCCGGATCGATCGTCGACGACGGCACCTTCGAGACCGACGAGGAACAGAAGCTGCGCAACGAGTCCCGCAAGATCCTGGGCATCCCGGACCTCCTGGTCTCGGGCACCTGCGTCCGGGTGCCGGTGTTCAGCGGCCACTCGCTGTCCATCAACGCCGAGTTCGACCGGCCGATCTCGGTGACCCGGGCCACCGAGCTCCTCACCGGGGCGCCCGGTGTCGAGCTGACCGACGTACCGAACCCGCTGCAGGCGGCCGGCGCCGACCCGTCGTTCGTCGGCCGGATCCGGCAGGACGCCTCCGTGCCCGACGGGCGCGGGCTGGTGCTGTTCGTGTCCAACGACAACCTGCGCAAGGGCGCGGCGCTCAACGCGGTGCAGATCGCCGAAGTGGTCGCCGACGCCCGTTGAAGGCGGGCGGCGTGATGTGCGCTCCGGATGATGTCCGGGCAGTTGGCTGTCATCAGAAGAACGATGGCACTGATCGGCCCACGGGACCGTGTTGGCGGCGGCGCCAGAATGCTGAGTCGTAGCGTTGTTCGGCTCCGTAGAAGCGCGCGCGTTCGGTCAGGAACTGCAGGCTTTCCCGGTCGCGGGCGTCCTCGTACGCGAGGATCGGGCCCCCGCGAGCACAACCGCCTGCGTGCATGGCCGCGACAGCGTCGGCGGCTGCCGCCGCGCTGCGCAGAGCACGGGTCACGCCGCTGCCGGAGGCTGGGTCGACGGCAAGTGATGCGTCGCCGACCGCCAGCCACGGGCGTCGATCGGTGTTCCGAACCAGCCGATGACTGGCAGCGGGATGGACCACGGGCACCGATCCAGTGGCCGAACTGCCGACCCGCGAAGCGGTGGCGACCGTTGCGGCCAACCGTTCGCGCCATGCTTCCCAGGTGGACAGTCGGCCGGATCGGCACACGTCGGCGTCGGTCATCAGCATTGCCATCAGGGTGCCGCCGGGTAGCGGGGCGGTATACCACCATCCGTCTGTGGCGGTCTCGACGAGTAGGAACTGCTCCCGGCTGACCTCGCGGCCGCCGAACTGGACGGCGATCGCGACCAGCCGGTCGAGAACGAACCGCCGGGCACCGAGCGCCCGCGCGGGTCCGGCCCGCCGACCGGTGGCATCGATCAGGAACCGACCGCGGAGTTCGACGCCCGAACTGCTTGCGATCGACCACTGCCCGCGGTCGAACCGGCAGATCGTCGCGGAGGTGCCACCGAGCTGTTCGACTCCGGCATCGGCGGCGGCGCCGGCAAGCATGCTGTCGAACCGGCGCCGGTCCACGTGCCAACCCGATCCGTAACCGCTGGCCAGATGCGAGAGCTCCGCCGGAAACGGGTCACCCCACAGGCTCCGGGTGCCCCAGGACGGCAACGGATCCAGCGCCCGGAATCGATCCCACACCTGCAGGTCGCGCAGCAGCGGCTGCACACTCGGCGGCAGAGTCTCGCCGATCCGTGGCCGGTCGTAGCGGCTGCGTTCGATCAATGCGACATGCAGGCCGGTCGTCGCCAATCGCAACGCCGCGGCCGCTCCGGCCGGCCCACCGCCGGCGACGATGACGTCGTAGGTCGCGCCGCCGGGCCGGGCGTTCACTCGTCCGCGACCTGGCTTCGGCACGACCTGAGGCACCGGCGGGCGTGGTCGAGATCGATCCCCAGTTCGCGCAGCCGCTTCTCGAGTCCTTCGTCGATCATTCCGTCCGGCTTGAGCAGGCAGGCCAGCAGGCTGCAGAGGCTGTGGTCGTGGCCGCCGTCTCCTGATGGTGGCGGATTGTCGGCGCCGCGATAGGCAGCCGCAGTGACCGTGGCCTCACGGACGAACGGTCGCCCGGTCCTGGTCCGACCCCGGGCCCTGACCCTCGCTCGATACAGGCCAGGAACGGAGGCGACGAATTGAGTGCCGAATCCTCCCAGACCGTCGGGATCGAGGGCCTGGGTCCAGTTCGTGCCATCCGGCCCGGTGATGTCCGCCCAGACCGCGGGTTCGCCGCCGACCGGTAGCCCGGACTGCGCGAGCACCGCGTGCAGGTGCACCTCTGCACCGGGCTCGAAGGACCGCTGGCTCGCCCGGGCTCGCAGGGTGATCGAGGAGTAGGCGTGCACGACAACGCTGTACGGCAGCCCGACCCGCCCCTGTGGCGGCTCACCCGCAGCGGCGGCGGCCGGCATCAACCCGCCTTCCTGAGCCTGGTGGACGGCGAACGCTCGTTCTCGCTCGGCCGGCCGGCGGCGTGGCACCGGTCGGTCGGAAGGCCCGGGTCGACCGCGCAGGATGGACAGGTCGACGCCCTCGTCGTTGTCGTCCTGACGGTCCACCCGCGGCCGTCCAAGGGTCAACAACACGTGCCAGGTACCGGACCGGTCGAACCGTCCCGGCCGCAATTGCGCAGGCAGCGCGAGCCGGTAGTACGCCACCCCGTCCCCCATCTCGAAGCGCATCGACTGTTCCAGCCGGGCCCGCCACGGCTCGATGAGCAGGCCATTGGGTGTCTGCACCCGGAAGTCGACACCCTCCGGTTTGGCGGTCAGCAGCACCACGTCCACGCCCGAGTCGCCGTCGCACAATTGGAACGGGATGCGATGCACCTCGCCGCGGCCCAGCGTCCCGTCGGGATCGAGAACGACCTCGGCATTGTTGATGCCGGCCAGGATCTGGACGAAGTATTTCTGCAACTGGAACCGGTTGTCGCCCGTGATGGCTCCAGTGACCAGCAGGTAGCCGCCATTGTTCCCGGAGATCGTCTGCAGCGCCGGCACACTGATGTTCTGCGGCATGCCGAGACCGATAGCGTACGTACGCTCGTTGATCTGGCCGGCCACCTCGGCGATATAGCGCGGACTGTTCTCGATCCCGTCCGTCAGGACCACCAGCGCGGAGTTGTCGAAAGCCGGCGCGGTCAGCAACGCGCGGCCCTCGAAGATGCCGTCGCCGATGGATGTCGCGCCCTGCGGGACCAGGCTTGCCCCGTTGATCACATCGTGGGTCGCGCCGCGGTTCACGTCCGAGATGCCGCCGTTGCCCAATACCAGCAAGGGCTGCAGCTGTTGGGCGTCTTCGTTGAACCGGACGATGCCCACGCCGTCGTCGGGCAGCATGAGGTCGACGAAGATGTTGGCCGCCTGCTGCATTGCGTTGTGCTTGCTCTGGCCGTCGCCGCGGTCACCGGACATGCTGCCCGACCGGTCCAGTACCAGGGCCGTCCCGGTGGTGCTGGGCGCCACCGTGTTGCCGTCGATCGTGACCTGCCAGGTCTGCTCGGATGCCGGCTCCCGAACGGTCACCGTCTGAGTAGGGATCGCCGACGGAGCCACCCCGGTCCGGTACACGATCCACAGCCGTGCGGTCGCCACGGCATTGGGGGCGGTCGGGCCGACAGTGACGGACGTGGCGATCGCGACCAGCTGGGGATGGTTGGGGGCGCCGCCCGGCGCGTACTCCAGGGTCACCGCCGAGCTCGGGCTGATGACCTCGAAGCTGATGGCGAGCACGGTCTCCCGCACCATGCCCATCGGTCCCTGCGGGACATCGACGAAATCCAGGTGCGGCGTGAGCAACGCGACGGAGGACTCGTCACAGTGCTGAACCTCGACGTGCTCCTCACCCTGGCGCACGACGAAACCCAGGGTGTTCCACAGGGTGACCATGTCGCCCATGCTGCTGACGTCGCGTTCCCAGCGGACCTGGCTGCCGGTGTTCTGAGAGATCACGTCGTTGGGGCGCGGTACCGGCCACCAGTTGTCCCCGCAGGCCTTGAAGTCGGCCTGCCACGGCAATGCCATGGCCGCACCGATCGACCCGGCGGTCACCGACGCGGCGAGCCGGAACGGCGCCGCGTAGGCCGATTCGAGGATCGGCCGGTCCCCGTCGTCGAGGCCTCCGGCCTCGATGCCGGGGAAGAACGCCCCACCCACGCACGCCTCCAGGGCGGCGCGGTCCAGGCCGTCCGGCGTGATCGCGGCCTGCGGTACCGGTGTGCCCACCCAGTCGGCGGCGTAGTTGCCGTTCTTCCAGCGCTCCATGTGGGCGTACTGGGTGGTGGTCAGCGCGGAATCGATGCCGTTCAGTGCGGGCATGTCGCCGGGGGGCCGCAGGCGCGCGAATATGGCGTCCACCAGCACCTGGTCGGTGACCGGGTCCGGCCAGGTGTGGGCGCCGAAGATGCCCTCCACCCACCGCATGTCGCGCGCCCGCTGCAGGATCGGGTACACATCCGCGGTGTAGGACGTGGTGGTCGGTGCAGCCAGCAGGCCGCGGTCGATCATTTCCTGAGCCACGCGGTCGTACAGCGTGGTCGGGCTGTCCTGATGCGGCGCGAACTTCGGCGGGGTGACAATCACCCAGGCCTGCTCGACCGCCGGCGTTGAGCCATCCGCACGCAGGGTGAGGGTCGCCCTCACCGGCCCGTCCGACACATCGTCGTACCAGCCGACATTCCCCCAAAAATCGCCGATCTGGTTGTTCGCCGGCGAGGCGGCCGATCCCGACCCGCCGAGAACGAGCAGGTGGTTGGAGTCATCGGTCCGCATCTCGCCAAGCGGAACCGCCACCGCCTGCTGACCCGCAAAGCGGATCGAGCCGGAGTCGAACAGCTGCTGCTGGTCGGGTCCGGTCAGTGTTCGGGAGCCGGGATCGATCACCAGATCGCCAGCAGGGGCGTTTCCTCGGTTCGGGTGTGCAGCCTTGGAATTTACCAGATGCACGGTCCAGGTGATTTCGGCCGATGCGTCGGTGATCTCCTCCACGCTGCCGTCGTCGTGATGGGCGAAGATATGGAACCGTGCGGCCTGCCGCCGCACCCGACACTGGGAGTCCTTGAAGCCGCCAGGCGGATCGGGAATCTCACCCACCCGCTCCGGCCCGATAAAGAACTCGTCAGGACTGTTGCCCACCCGGGCGATTCCGATCGCCGGATGGATCTTGTACACCGTTGCCATGGGGTCTCCTGTCGGCAGGGGTGAGCCACGGCGTTCTCACTGTGGAATGGTTCCGGCCGCGATTGCACCTCTGCCGGGAATTGCTTGCCGGCAGCGACAATCGTCGAACGGTTTCCTCTCCGCGCGGCGAGCCCGCCCCCCGACGGCGCTGAACGATCGACAGTATGTACCACGCCGACAGCACGTGTCTCTCGAAATAATCGGATGCAGCTCGGCACTTGTGACGTTGTGGTGGGTGCCTGACCTGCGCTTTCGTGCGACATGCCGTG
>DATDBV010000511.1:0-3368 GCA_036524715.1 Nakamurella sp.
GCACTGCCTGACCGTCTCCCTCGCCGAGGGCGGCGCGGGCCTGGGCACCGCGTGGGGGCAGCAGAAGGCGCTGCAGATGCTGGCCGACGCCGGCTTCGGCGACGTCGTCGTGCACGACGTGCCCACCGACCCGATGGACGCCATCTTCGTGACGACCCGGAACTGATCGTCGGGCCTGGCTCCGGTGTGAGATCAGGTGCCGGTGAGTGGCGGCCCGCGCCCGGTTCCGGTCGGGGACTGCGGAGGTTCGGCCGGTCTGACGCCTGGTGATGTTCCGCAGCGGGCTCAAGCGCGCTGGAACGATGCCGGTTCGTCTGGGTGTGCGGAGGTTCGGCCGGTCTGACGCCTGCTGATGTTCCGCAGCGGTCCCGACGGGCGCGATGGACGCCTTGCGGCCTGGGACCCGCCGAGCTCTTGGACCCTGATTGGGACGGCAACGAGGCGTTCGCTACCGGGCGCCTGCCCGGTGGAACGCGTGATGGATGTGCCGCAGCTCGTCGACGGTGGCCTCCAGCAGCGACGCGGCGAAGATCCGTCCCGGACCCTCCGGCACCTCGACCTCGGACGGCACCACGAGCACCGGCACCCCGGCGGCCACCGCGGCCGCGGTGCCGGAGGGCGAATCCTCCACAGCCAGGCAGCTCGCCGCCGGCACGTCGAGCAGCTGCATCGCGGTGAGATACGGCGTGGGGTCGGGCTTGTGCACCGTCACCTCGTCCCCGCAGACCGCCCGGTCGAACCGGTGCCCGCCGAGCCGCTCCATGGCCACGTCCACCACCACCCGCGGCGAGTTGGTGACCAGCGCGGTCGTCACGCCCTCCGCGCGCAATGCGTCGATCAGCTCCTGCGCACCCGGCTGCCACATCAGCTCGGCGGCGAACACGTCCGCGGTCCGCGCCAGCAGCTGATCGGTCGCCTGTTCGTGTGGCAGGTTCGAGCCGAGTTCGGTCAGCATCAGGTCCACCGATGCCGGCACGGACAGCCCGGTCGTGCGGGCCAGCGCCTCCTCGGTGAGCGTGCCGCCGAGGTCCGCGGCGATCATCCGCATGGCCTGCGCCCACAGGTGCTCGGAATCCACCACGGTGCCGTCCATGTCGAACAGCACCGCGCGCAACTCGGGACCTTGGAGAATGTCCGTCCCGTCGACGGGTTCCGTCATGTCGTCACCTCGGTGACGGCGTCCGACTCGGACCGGGACGAACCGCTCGACGACGAACGATTGAAGAAGGCCAACACACCTTCATCCTGGCAGCTCACGGCGACGAGCAGCGCAGGGGGTAAGCGGAATCACTGGGCGCGCCGCGCCCACCCCGCCGGCCGGACCGGCCAGTACCGAGGGACGCTCGCGCAGTACCTGTCGAACTCCGCACCGAACAACGCGGCAAGCCGGCCCTCCTCGCGCCGAATCTCATGGTGGACCCGGACGGCCGCGAGCGGAACGCCGGCCAGCACCCAGGACGCGCCCGCGACCACACCGACACCCCCGCTCGCGAGCAGCCAGCCGAGGTACATCGGGTTGCGGCTGCGGCCGTACGGACCGACCCGGACGAGGCGGTCGGGACGCGCAAGATCGACCTCGGCCGCCGTCCGCACCGACCACGCGGCAAGCAGCACGCCCGCGGCGACCAGCGGCAATCCCACGAGACGATGCGCTCCCCGCGGACCGGGCACCGGCCACGGCCGGATCCGGTGCAGCCCGAACGCCACCGCCAGGACCACCGGATACTCAGCCGGCACCGGCACGTTGCGGAAACGCCACGACCGTCCCATCCCGGTCATCATTCCCGACGATGTGCCCCAGGACCGGCCCAAGGAGCCGTCAGCGCTGATGGAGCGCGCCGACAATCCGCTCGAGTTCGTCGACGAACGCCTGCGGCTGCTCGACATGCGGTGCGTGGGCGGCGTTCTCGATCACGTGCAGCGGCCAGCCGTGGCGCCGCGCCGCGTGCTGCCCGACCGCGAGGGGCACCATGCGATCGTGCCGTCCCCACAGCAGCGTCGTCGGGACCGTGATGCCGGCGAGGTCGGCCTCGTCGATCGGCCTGGTCTGGTCGGCGACGAGCCGATGCATGGTCCTGCGGACGTGCAGTACTGCCGCTCGACTGCGGGTGTAGGCGTCGAAGGCCTCGAACCAACCGGGATCGCGCCGACGGGTCGCGTCCAGATCGTGCAGCGCGAAGCGATCGAATCGCTCGGCGTTGTCGGCCGTCGGCCGCAGCGTGAAGCGGATGGCGAGGTAGCGGAATCGAATCGGCATTCGATACGGCCCGACGCCCGGAGCGGCATACAACACCAGCCGACCGATCGCGTCCGAGTGCCCACCGGCGAACCGGGCGGCGAGGCTGCCGGCCAGGGAGTGCGCGACGAGCACCGGCCGCCGCAGTTGCATCCGATCCAGCACGGCGAGAAGCCAGGCCGCGAAGGTGGCGGGGACCAGTCGGTCGACCGGAGCGGACTGCCCCAACCCGGGCAGGTCCGGCACGATGATCCGGTGGTGGGCTGCGAGACCGCGCGCCACGGGGGCCCACATCGCCCCGCCGCATTCGATGCCCCCGTGCAGCAGCACCATCGGGGGTCCCGCGCCGAGCTCCCACACTGTGGTCGCGACGCCGGCGGCATCGAACACCCGCCCGGTGACGGGCAGGCCGGCCAGCATCCGGTCGCGTGCCGATTCGGCGTCCATGGCCACATGCAACGCCGGTCGACACCGATGCCGCATCGCGATGATCGACCAAGATGTCCCTCGCCGCGTGGTGATTTCTCACCACGGCGCGTCACACCAGGCCGTGCTCGTAGGCGAAGGAACACAGCGCCGTGCGGGACGCGACACCGAGCTTGCCGAAGACGTTCTGCACGTGTCGGGCGACCGTGTGCTCGCTGATCACCAACGTCGCCGCGATCTCCCGGTTGGTCCGTCCCTGGGCGACCAGGGCGACCACCTCCCGTTCGCGAACCGTCAGCCCGTAACCGTGGTCGTGCTTCTGGCCGTGGACACGGTCCCGCGCAGAGGCGAGCATGTCCTCCACCCGCGTCGTGTCGGCGGCGGCGCCCAGGAGCTGGAAGCCGAGCCGCGCCGCATCCAGTTCCATCTCGCCTGCCTCTTGATCGCCCAGCGCGGTGCAGGCCAGGCCGATCAGCTCCCGGGTCCGCGCCGCCGCGTAGGGCACCTCGAGCGCGCGCCAGGCCATCCACGCCCGTCGGAGCGGTGGCAATGCCGCCCGCGGGTTGCCCTCGGCGAGATGGACCTGGCCCGCGGCTTGGCCCGCCGCCGCGTCCAGGTACGCGGTACGCATGGCCTCTGCAAGCGTGCCGAATTCTTCCGAAGCATCCCGCGCGCCGTCGAGATCGCAGGCCTGAAGGGCGATCTC
>DATDBV010000512.1:0-5259 GCA_036524715.1 Nakamurella sp.
GAGGGCCGGCAGGGCAAGGGCGGACGCACGCATCTGGTGTCGCCGTTGGTGGCTGCGGCAACCGCGGTGCGCGGCACCCTGTCTTCGCCGGCCGATCTCGAACCGGTCCCGGATCTGGCCGGATCGAACGCCTGACCCGGCCCGGATTCCACCGACCCGCAAGCCCAAGGGAGACAACGATGGACGCATTCAAGATCCACACCGGCGTGGGCATTCCGCTGCGCCGGACCAACGTGGACACCGATCAGATCATCCCGGCCGTGTACCTCAAGCGGATCACCCGCACCGGATTCGAGGACGGCCTTTTCGCGGCCTGGCGCGGGGACCCCACCTTCGTGCTGAACCAGCCCGATTTCCTGGCCGGCTCGGTGCTGGTCGCGGGCGCCGATTTCGGTACCGGATCGTCGCGGGAGCACGCGGTTTGGGCGCTCATGGACTACGGGATCCGGGTGGTCATCTCGCCCCGGTTCGCCGACATCTTCCGGGGCAATTCGGCCAAGGCCGGGCTGCTCGCCGCGCAGGTCACCCAGGACGAGGTGGAGCTGCTGTGGAAACTGCTGGAGAACGAGCCAGGCACCCAGGTCACCGTCGATCTGGAGAAGCAGACGATCACCGCTGGCCCCCTGGTCATCAAGTTCCAGATCGACCCCTACACCCGCTGGCGGCTGCTCGAGGGCTGGGACGACATCTCGTTGACCCTGCGGCACGCCGACGAAATCGCGAATTTCGAGACCTCCCGACCGGCGTTCAAGCCGGTCACCCAGTAGCCGTCGTCCATCCGGAGGATCGCTGGTATCCGCTGTGGTAGAACGACTTTCACGACGTTCGTGATCCATCGGGTCCGTTGAGCCGGCGCCGGGCGGGCCCGCGAGGTGGCTGAGAACCGTTAGAACACACAGCTTCCTGGGCGTGGCGCACTGGCGCTTTCGCCGATTTGCGCCTACCGTGTGCCACCAATCGGCCCCCAACGTTCCGCGGGCCCGAGGTGCCCGGGAGGGACCGTGAACAAGACCGACCTGATCAACCAGCTGGCGGAGCGGTTGGACGGTGACAAGAAGAAGGCGCAGATCGCCGTCGAGGGCTTTATCGACCTCGTCCAGCGGGAGGTCCAGAAGGGCCGCAACGTCTCGATCTCGGGGTTCGGCGTCTTCGAGAAGCGCGCTCGCGCCGCCCGCACGGCCCGCAACCCGCGCACCGGTGATGCGGTCAAGGTCCGCAAAACCAATGTCCCGGCCTTCCGTCCCGGAAAGTATTTCAAGGACGTCATCGCCGGCACGGTCAAGCTGCCCAAGCCGACCAATACCCCGTTGACCGCCCGGGCCGCAGCGGCGGCCGCGCGGGCGACAGCGGCGGCGGCGCCGGCGAAGACGACGACCACCCGGACCCGGGCGGCCGCGGCCAAGCCGGCCGGAACCACCACGCGGACCCGGGCGGCCGCGGCCAAGCCGGCGGCCGCCGCGAGCACGACGACCACCCGGTCCCGGTCCACCTCCGCCGCGGCCAAGACCGCGGCAGCACCGAAGGCCACAACGGCCCGGGCCACCAAGGCGACGGCGAGCAAAGCGGCCGCGGCCAAGACCACCACCACCGCGGCCAAGGCGCCGGCCCGGCGCGCCGCGACCAAGGCGGCGGCCGCCCCGGCCTCGAGCTGAGTTCTACCTGGCCTCGGTAGCCCCGGAGGGCGTGGGAAACCCCGCCCGCCGGGGCTTTCGGCTGCTCGGCCGAGCTGCTCAGACCTGGGGGGCGGGATACGGATCCGCCTGCACCAGGCGCCGGCCGTCGAACGAGAGGAACCAGAAGGCGGCCTTCGGGGTGCCGACGCCGGCCACCGACACGTCGTCCCGGGTCGCGAGCGATTTCACGACGCCGGGGATCACGCCGCCCTGACTGCAGACGACGATGGACTCACCGGGTTTCTGGGCCGTCGCGAGCTCGACCAGTCGGCGCCGGGCGGCGGCCGGATCGTCCCGATAGGAATCCTCGGAGAGTGATTTCTCCGGGATGATCGGGGTGCCCAGTTTTTCCGCGAGCGGGCTGACGGTGCCCCGGCACCGCTCCAGCGGCGCGCTGTGCACGGCCGTCGGGGCGAACACGCCCAGCTCACCGATGAGCGCCGCCGCCTGTCGACGACCCTTGGCGTCCAGCGGCCGGTTGGCGTCGTCCCCCGCGTAGCCATCGCGCTGACCGGCGCGCGCGTGCCGGATCAGCAGCACCCCTTGTTGCGCGGCGGGTTCCAGGGCGAACGTGCCCAGTACCGCCCGGTCGAATTCGTAGCTCATCCGGACGCCGGCCTTGTCGATCGGCAGCCACTCGAGCCGGTCCACTTCCTTGTTCGGCGTGAAATAGCCGCCCATCCGCCGAGCGGCGAAGTACTGCACCGTCTTCGGGCCGGCGGTGGTGGTGTACGACACCGTCGTCAGGGAGCGCCCGATGGCCGGCCGGAACCCGGTCTCCTCCTGGACCTCGCGGGCCGCCGTCACCTGGACGACCTCACCTGGCTCTGCCTTTCCCTTGGGCAGCGACCAGTCGTCGTACCGGGGCCGGTGCACCAGCGCGATCCGCAGGCCGTCCCGACGGGACGGCTTCCACAGCACGGCGCCGGCGGCCCGGATCACCGAGGCGGAATCATTCGCCACGGCTCACCCGACCGCGCAGCAACTCCTCCTGGATGTCGACACCCGGGCCGTCCGCCGGGGAGGGCGTCCAGCCGTCCGGACCCAGGGTCCAGCAGCGGGTGTCGGGGGCGGTGGTGAGCTCGAACAGGCGCGCCATCCGCTCGGTGGCCGCCCGGGACTTGACCTGGACCAGGGCCTCGACCCGACGGTCGAGGTTGCGGTGCATCATGTCCGCGCTGCCGATCCAGTACTCCGCGGAGGTGCCACCGCCCGCCAGCGGCCGGGCGCCGTTGCGGAAGTAGAAGATCCGCGAATGCTCCAGGAATCGGCCGACAATCGATCGCACCGTGATGTTCTCGGACAGGCCGGGGACGCCGGCCCGCAGGGCACAGATCCCGCGAACGGTCACGTCGACGGTCACGCCGGCCCGGGAGGCCCGATAGAGCGCGTCGATCACCCGTTCGTCGACGATGGAGTTCATCTTCAGCCGGACCAGGCCGCCGCGACCCGCCTTCTGGTGCTCGATCTCCCGCTCGATCCGGGTGATCACCCCGCTGCGGATGGATTGCGGGGCGACCAGCAGGTTCCGGTACTCGGTCTGCCTGGAGTAGCCGGTCAGCACGTTGAACAGGTCTGTCAGATCGGCGCCGATGTCCGGGTCCGCGGTGAGCAGGCCGAGATCCTCGTAGATGCGCGCGGTCTTGGGGTTGTAGTTGCCGGTACCCAGGTGGCAGTAGCGCTGCAGGGTCTTGCCTTCCTGGCGGATGACCAGCGCCGTCTTGCAGTGCGTCTTGAGGCCGACCAGCCCGTAGACCACGTGCACGCCTGCGCGTTCCAGCGCCTTGGCCCACGAGATGTTGGCCCGCTCGTCGAACCGGGCCTTGATCTCGACCAGGGCGACCACCTGCTTGCCAGCCTCCGCCGCGGAGATCAGCGCGTCGACGATGGGGGAGTCGCCCGACGTGCGGTACAGGGTCTGCTTGATGGCCAGCACCCGCGGGTCGGCCGCGGCCTGCTCGATGAACCGCTGCACCGTGGTGGCGAACGATTCGTAGGGGTGGTGCAGCAGCACGTCCCCGTCGCGCAGGGTGGAGAACACGCTCTTGGGTGTCTCTCCCTCGGCGAACGCCGGGTTGGTGGCCGGCACGAACGGCGCATCCTTGAGGGCCGGCTTGTCGATCCCGTACAGCTGCCACAGGCTCGACAGGTCAAGCAGCCCCGGCACCTCCATCGCATCCGCCGGATCCACGTCCAGCTCGGTCAGCAGCCAGGTCAGCACCCGCTCGCTGATGGCATTGGTGACCTCCAGGCGAACCGGCGGCCCGAACCGGCGTCGGGCCAGCTCCCGCTCCAGTGCCTGCAGCAGGTCCTCGTCGCGGTCCTCCTCGACCTCCAGGTCGGCGTTGCGGGTCAGCCGGAACGGCTGGTGTTCCACCACATCCATGCCCGGGAAGAGCTGGCCGAGGTGGGCCGCGATCAGTTCCTCCAGGGGCAGGAAGTCGAAGGCCCCCCGGCGGACCTGGATGAAGCGGTCGACGTTGGGTGGCACCTTCACCCGCGCGAAGCGCTCGGCGCCGGTCTCCGGGTTCCGGACGATGATGGCCAGGCTCAGGCTCAGGCCGGAGATGTAGGGGAACGGATGGGCCGGATCCACCGCGAGCGGGGTCAGCACCGGAAAGATCTGCGCGATGAAGTACTCGCCGAGCCGGGACCGGTCGGCCGCGTCCACCTCGCTCCAGCGCACGATCCGGATGCCCGCGTCGGCCAACGCCGGCAGCACCTCGTCGACGAAGCAGCGGCCCTGCCGCTCCACCAGCTCCTGGGTCCGGGCCGAGATCAGCGCCAGCTGCTCGGACGCCGTCAGTCCGTCCGCGCTGGTCACCGACAACCCCATGTCCCGGCGGCGTTTGAGCCCGGCCACGCGCACCATGTAGAACTCGTCCAGGTTCGAGGCGAAGATCGCCAGGAACTTGGCCCGCTCCATCAGCTTCTGTCTGCGGTCCTCGGCCAACGCCAGCACCCGCGCGTTGAAGTCCAGCCAGGACAGCTCCCGGTTGGAGAACCGGTCGTCGGGCAGCGTGTCCTCCTCGATCTCCGCGATCATCGCGCTGTCCACCGCCACCTCGGACGGCCCGCCGTGGAACGGCTCGACCATGGCCTCCGTGGTGCCCTCACCGGCCCTGACCTCCGTGGTGGGGGCGGGGCCGGAGCCGCCCGCCGCGCCCCGGGTGCTGCGCCGCGCGGCGGGCCGTCCGGCGGGTCCGGCCGCCGGACCGTTGGTCGGGGTGGTCGGCTTGGTCGGCTTGGTCGTTTCGCTCGCGGTCACCGCGCCATTGTCTCCGGAGCCCAGCGCGGGCCGCCACCTCCGACATGAACAGTGCGTATCGGTGCGTGCGGCCCTCGCCGGCTGATTCCAAGGGAGGGGTCAGCGGCTGGTGAATGGTCGCGGCCGCTGTCCGTAGACAGGCATGTCGGCCCGCCGCGGGCCGTCGACCTGCGCGGGCCTTCTTGGATGACAAGGGTTCGGTTGCCGGCCGTCGTCGGAATTGGCCCATGGGTCGCTGCGGCGGGGATCTTCGCCAGTGCATCCGGCCCGATCGGCGTCGCCGAATCCGCGGTGCCGGAACCGCGGGAGAAGTCATCG
>DATDBV010000513.1:0-6083 GCA_036524715.1 Nakamurella sp.
CGAGTACCGCAGGTCGTGGCCGCCGCCGCGCGGGTCGACGATCCGCTCGATGTACGACTCGTCCCGCCCGGTCGCCTCGACCAGCGTGGCGGTCAGCTCGGCGTTGGTCAGCTCGGTGCCGCCACCGATGTTGTAGATCTCCCCGGGCCGGCCACCCTCCAACACCAGGGCGATGCCACGGCAGTGGTCGTCGACGTGCAGCCAGTCCCGGACGTTGCGGCCCTCGCCGTACAGCGGCACCGTCAGCCCGTCCATCAGGTTGGTGACGAACAGCGGGATGACCTTCTCCGGGAACTGGTACGGCCCGTAGTTGTTCGAGCAGCGGGTGATGGTCACCGGCAGCTTGTGAGTCTTGGCGTAGGCCCGAGCGAGCAGGTCGGATCCGGCCTTGGACGCCGAATACGGCGAGTTCGGCAGCAGCGGCTCGTCCTCGTCCCAGGACCCGGACTCGATCGAGCCGTACACCTCGTCCGTGGACACGTGCACGAACTTCGTCAGTTTGGTGTCCAACGCCGCCTGCAGCAGGGTCTGCGTGCCCAGCACGTTGGTCAGCACGAAGTCCGCACCGCCCAGGATCGACCGGTCCACGTGCGACTCGGCCGCGAAGTGCACCACCGCGTCGGCCTGGGCGACCAGGTCACGGACCACCTCCGGGTCGCAGATGTCGCCCTGCACGAACTCGTACCGATCGGAGTGCTCGACCGGCTCCAGGTTGGCCAGGTTGCCAGCGTAGGTCAGCTTGTCCAGCACCGTGACCTGCGCACCTTCCAGGCCCGAATACTGATCGGCGAGCAGGTGCCGGGTGAACGTCGAACCGATGAAGCCTGCCCCACCGGTCACCAGAATGCGCATGGTCACGCATTCTGCCGCACCGGCCGGAGTCGTCGGCCCATCTCGTCGCAGGGTCCGCCCGATCGAGCATGGCGGAAGGTGGGAATGGCTGGTCCGCACCCCGGATCACCGGAATCTCAAGGTCGGCCGACTAGTCTGACGGCAATCCGACCTCGAGGCCCGCGAATCACCGGCGCAACCGGGTCGGAGGCGAGGCGTCCTTGTCCTCGGACCCACGCGACCGGTTGGCGGTCGCCCTCGGGGCGGACAACGGATCGGCACGGGCGTGAAGGGCAGAGGCATGACGAACTCGGATCAACCCGATCCGCGACGGGCGGCACGCCGATACGGTCCGAGTTCCTCCGGTCCAGCCCGGAACCAGTTCGCGAACCCGTCCGGTCCTGACGGCCCGGCGAACCGACCCGTGCCCGGCCGACCGCAGCCACCGCCCGGTGGTTCTCAGACTCCCGGCCAGGCCTGGTCCCAGTCGACCCCACCGCCGACCCGCCGCATGCCCAGCTCCCCTGCCCCGGGCGGCTATCCGCCGCCCCGATCGACGGGCTCCCCGCCGCCGAGCTACCGGTCGATGGGTGCCGATGTTCCGCCGGCCTTCCGCGGAGCCGGACCACCCGGCGGCCCGCCCGCGGGCCCGCCGCCCACCGGACCGGGCGGCGGTGACGGCGAACCGCACCGCCGCACGAACCGCGCTCTGCTGGTGACCCGGATCGTCGCGCTGGTCGTGGCGGCCGTCGTGCTGCTCGGTGCCGGGGTGGCGTACGCCTTCACCGACACCCTGCAGACGGCGAGCGGCACGTCCGACGCGGCCGGCAATGCCGGCGACGCCGGCGTGATCTCCGCGGAGGGGCTGACGTTCATGCTGGTCGGGTCGGACGCGCGGACCGACGCGGACGGCAACCCCCTGTCGGCCGAGGAGCTCGCGCAGGTCGGGACCGAGGACGACGGCGGCGGCCTCAACACCGACACGATCATGCTGGTCCACGTGCCGAAGGGCGGTGGTCGGGCCACCGCGGTCTCGATCCCCCGGGACACCTGGATCGGGTCCCGGGTGACCGATCAGATCGTCGGTCCGTACGCCAACGGCACCGAGGGGCCCTACCGGCCGAACAAGGTCAACTCCTTCTATGCCACCGCCAAGGCCTACACCGAGCAGTACCTGGTGAGCCAGGGGGTCTCCGATCAGGCGCGGATCGAACGGGAGTCGAACGAGGCCGGCCGGACCCAGCTGATCCGGGTGATCCAGGCGCTCTCCGGGCTGAAGGTCGACCATTACGCCGAGGTCAATCTGCTCGGCTTCTACCTGCTGTCCAACGCCATCGGCGGAGTGCCGGTCTGCCTGAACGAGGCCGTCGACGATCCGTGGTCCGGCGCGAACTTCCCGGCGGGCGAGCAGCAGGTGCAGGGCACCGCGGCGCTGGCCTTCGTTCGGCAACGGCACGGGTTGCCCGGCGGCGACCTGGACCGGGTGGGGCGCCAGCAGGCGTTCCTGCACGGCGCGGCGGACAAGATTCTCTCGGTCGGCACGCTGACCAACCCGACCAAGCTCAACGACCTGATCACCGCGGTCGACCGGTCGGTCATCTTCGACAAGGGCTTCGACGTGCTGACCTTCGCCGAGCAGATCACCAACCTGTCCTCGGGCAACATCGACTTCGAGACGCTGCCGACCACCGGCGCGGAGAGCTCAACCGAGAAGGACGCGCTGGCCACCGACCCGGCGCAGATCAAGGCGTTCTTCCAGGGCATCGTGGGCGGCGGGACGGACGCCGGGACCTCGGCGGCTGCGGACGTTGTGGCTCCCGCGGAGATCACCGTTGACGTCAACGACGGCACCATCGCCGACGGGGTGACGGCCCGCGCTGCGGAACTGGTCACCGACGGCGGGTTCGAGTTGGGCTCGCTGGGGGTGATCGCCGGGACCCGCCAGGGCAATGAGCAGGCGGTCACCGAATTCCACTACTCCGGCGACGAGGCCGCCGCCCAGCAGGTGCAGCAGGCGTTCGGCGGTCTCGGGAAGCTGGTCAACGACTCCGCGGTGAAGGCGAACCACGTGCTGGTACTGGTGGGCACCGACCTGGAGGTGCCGTCCGGGCTGCGCGGCGGCGCGGCCGCCCTCGTGCCGGCCGCGGTTGCGGCGCCGGCGGCCGCCGTCTCGCTCGCGGCCTCGGTGCCATGCGTGAACTGATCGCCCCCCGCTCCGGGGGCATCACCGCCGCGCTGTTCGACCGGTGGGACGGCGGCGATCCGCACCGTCCGCGGCTGGTCTGGTACGGCGAGCCGGGCCGGACCGAGCTGTCCACCGCCTCGCTGACCAACTGGGCGGCCAAGACCGCCGGATTCCTGGTGGACGAACTGGGCGCCGGACCGGGTGACTCCGTGCTGTGGCGGGTCCGCCGGTCCTGGCAGGGGTTGCCGCTGCTGCTGGGCTGCTGGTGGGCCGGCCTGGTGGTGACCGACGACGAATCCGCGGCGGGGGACGTTGTCGCCGCGTTCGTGGACGAGGGCGGCGACGCGGATGCCGACGAGGTGGTCGTCGCCTCGACCCACCCGTTCGGGCTGGCCGGGCCGCTGCCGCCGCTGTCCCGGAGTGTGGCCGACGCGATCCTGCCGCAGGCCGACCGGTTCACGCCGCGCTCGGCCGGACCCGGCCCGGACGCCCCGGCGATCGTCACCGCCACCGGGTCGTTGAGCGTGGGCGAGGTGCTGGCGGTGGCCGGTGAGGCGGCCGCCGCCCTGGAAAACGACGCGGTGGTCCTGTCCACCGCCGTGACCGATCTGCCCGACGGCGTGTGCGGCGGCGCCCTCGCCGCCTGGGCGGCCGGCGGCTGCCTCGTCCAACTCGGGCCCGAGTCCGATCCCGAACGGATCGGCGCGGCCGAGCGGGGCACCGCGACCTTCGGCTTCAGCCTCGCCGGTTGGCCGCGAATCGGCTGAGTTCGACCCGCGACAGCAGCGAGCGGAGCCGCCTCAGCCAACCAGGTCGGGCGGCGTTCGGTCACTGGCTGGATGTGCCCGCTGGGCGGGCACATCCAGCCACTCGTGGTGCGGCCGACTGCGCGACCCAGGCCTACCGCAGTAGGGCGCGGGCCATCACCAGGCGCTGCACCTGGTTGGTGCCCTCGTAGATCTGGGTGATCTTGGCGTCGCGCATCATCCGCTCCACGGGGAAGTCCCGGGTGTAGCCGGCGCCGCCGAGCAGCTGGACCGCGTCGACGGTCACCTTCATGGCCACGTCGGAGGCCAGGCATTTGGCCGCGGCGGACAGGTAGGTCTTGTTCGCGTCTCCGCGCTCGGCCGCGGCGGCCGCCTGGTAGACCAGCGTGCGGGCGGCGTCGACCTGCATGGCCATGTCCGCGATCATGAACTGCAGTCCCTGGAACTCGGCCAGGTGCTTGCCGAACTGCTTGCGTTCCTTGATGTAGCCGATGGCCACGTCCAGCGCCCCTTGGGCAAGGCCGATCGCCTGGGCGCCGATCGTGGGCCGGGTGTGGTCCAGGGTGGCCATCGCTGTGGCGAAGCCGGTCCCGGGCTCGCCGATGATCCGATCGCCCGGGATTCGGCAGTTCTCGAAGTGGATCTCGCGGGTGGGTGAACCCTTGATGCCGAGTTTGCGTTCCTTGGTGCCGACCACGAATCCCGGGTCGTCGGCGTTGACCACGAACGCCGATATCCCCTTGGACCTGCGTTCGGGGTCGGTCACCGCCATCACCGTGTACCAGCTGGAGACTCCCGCGTTGGTGATCCAGCACTTGGTGCCGTTCAGCACCCAGTCGTCGCCGTCCCGCACGGCGCGGGTGCGCATGGCGGCGGCATCGGAGCCGGCCTCCCGCTCGGACAGCGCGTAGGAGATCATCGCCTCGCCGCCGGCGATGCTCGGCAGGACCAGCTGCTTGAGCTCCTCGGACGCGGACAGCATGATCGGCATCGAGCCGAGCTTGTTCACCGCCGGGATCAGCGACGACGAGCCGCAGACCCGCGCCACCTCCTCGATCACGATGACGGTGGCGACCGCGTCGGCGCCGGCGCCCTCGTACTCCTCGGGGATGTGCACCGCCTGGAAGCCGGCCGCGGTGAGCGCCTTCTGCGCCTCGATCGGGAACCGCTCCCGTTCGTCCACGTCGGCCGCGTGCGGGGCGATCTCGTGCTCGGCGATGTCCCGGATCGCCTCCCGGATCGCCCGGTGGTCCTCGGTCAGGGTGAAAAGGTCAGTGCTCATGACGTTCCTCCAGGGTTCCTCGCAAAGGTCGTCACCAGGCCCATCCAACCGCACGGGCCAGGAACGCGGCGGTGTTGATGAATCGCTTGCTCCGGACTGGGCCGGCTCCGGTCATCAGTGCTTGTCGTCTGCCGTCGCGCAAGGAGTTACCCGTCGGTAACTTCTGATGTTAGCGCGTCCCAGGAAGGGACGTCCGTGCGCCAGTCCGCGGAACGGGGACCATCGGCCGCGCCGGGGGTTGCGCATCATCCCCGGCGAGGCGCCGGAGGCAGTCTCGCGTGGCTCAGGGCAACGCAATCCGCAGCGCGGCGCTGACCAACTGCATCGTGGCGGGTGCGAGCGAACCGAGCGGGGTGACCAGCTCGTTCCGGTGCAGCTGGATGATGTCGTCGACCAGGACGTAGCCAACCAACGGGTCGGCGCTGCTCAGTGGCACCACGGTGGGGAGGTTGGCGGGCTTGTCGATGGTCGTGATCCGCACGGCGAGCGAAGTTTCGAGGTTCCGGTTGCGGGCATTGTTGCTCACCACCACCCACGGCTTCGCGCCATGACCGAGGTCGACGCGGTACACCTGGCCGCGCAGCGGCACGCTCATACCGCCACCCTTCCGGGGCACCTCGCAGGCTCGGCGCGCCGGGGCGGGCGCCGGTCCTGTTTTGACGATTCGCTCGGCAAACCTCGCTCATACCGAGGCGTCGGTACGGGCGGCATACCGGTCGCGGGCGGCCCGGCGCTCGGCACGCTCGACGTCGCCACGGTACAGAGCGGCGAGGTCGATGTATCCCGCGTCGAGGGCCTCGTCCCGCAGCGCCTCCACACCGGCCTGCAACAACGCCCGCAACGCGCCGGCCTCGGACTTGACCGCGTTGTCGCCACGCCGGGCGGCCCACTGCCGCAGCACCTCGTGCTGGTCGGTCCCGGCCTGAATGTATGGCGCAATCGCGCGCTCGTCGACGTCGGTCAGGATCAGGCTCACGCGCTTACTCATGACACATACGATACGCCGCAAGTCGGCGCA
>DATDBV010000514.1:0-6261 GCA_036524715.1 Nakamurella sp.
CTCGACCGGACCGGCGACGACCGGTCGACCGCACGCGTCGGCGATGAGCTGGCACAGCAGCGCGTTCAGTGAGCCGCCGCCCACCACGTGCACCACCTCGATGGACCGGCCGGAAAGCCGGGCCGCGTCCTCGATCCGGGCCGCGACCGCCAGGCTGTCCAGGATGCACCGGACCACCTCTGCCCGGCTCTGCGGAACCCGATGCCCGCGAGCGCGGCAGGCGGCGGTGATCCGGGCGGCCATGTCGCCGGGGGCGAGGAACTCGGGTGCGTCCGGGTCGAACGTCGGGCCGCCGGCGGGCACCAGGGCCGCCTTCTCGAGCAGCTCGGGCAGCGTGCCGGTGCGGCCGTGCAGCCGCCAGGTGCGCAGGGTTTCGGACAGGATCCACAGGCCCATGACGTTGCGCAGGTAGCGGATGGTGCCGTCGACGCCGCGTTCGTTGGTGAAATTCGCCGCCCTGGACTCTTCGGTGAGCACCGGGGTGTCGAGTTCGACGCCGACCAGCCCCCAGGTGCCGCAGGAGATGTAGGCGAAGTTCTCGTTCTTTGCGGGTACGCCGACGACCGCGGAGGCGGTGTCGTGCGAACCGACGGTGGTGACCGTCGGCGCTCGGTCGATGCCGGTGTCCTCGCGGACGGCCGCGGTCAGCTCCCCGACGGTGTGGCCCGGCGCGAGAACCGGCGGGAGCAGGCCGGCCGGTAGCCCGAGCCGGTCGATCAACGCGGGGTCCCAGTCGCCGGTGACGGCGCTGAGCAGCCCGGTGGTGGAGGCGTTCGTCTGCTCGCTGACCTGGTTGCCGGTCAGCCAGTAGCCGAGCAGGTCCGGGATGAGCAGCGCCCGCATGTCGGTCAGGTCGGGCTCGGCGGCGAACTGGTAGACGGTGTTGAACGGCAGGTGCTGCAACCCGTTGGCCGCGTACAGCTGCGCCGCCGAGACCCGTTGCTGCACCTTCTCGATCACCGCGTCGGTGCGGGGATCCCGGTAGTTCCGGGGATTGCCGACCAGGCCGCCGCCGGGGCCCAGGAGCCCGTAGTCGACGGCCCAGGTGTCGATGCCGATGCCGGCCAGCTCGGGGGACCTGCGGTGGGCGTCCCGAAGCCCGTCCAGGATGTCCTGGTACAGGCCCAGGATGTCCCAGTACAGGCCGTCGGGCATTCGCACCGCCCCGTTGCGGAACCGGTTGATCTGAGTGAGCTCGAGCCGGTCGGGGGCGACCCGGCCGAGCATCACCCGGCCGCTGGACGCGCCGAGATCGACCGCGGCGAAGGAGTGTTCAACCGTGCTCATCGCAAGAAGGCGGCGGCGACGCCGGAGTCGACCGGGATGTGCAGGCCGGTGGTCTGGGACAGGTCGCCGGCGGTGAGCGCGAACAGGGCGGCGGCGATGTGTTCGGGCAGGACCTCCTTGCCCAGCAGGGTGCGCTTGGCGTAATAGGCGCCCAGCTCGTCCTCCTTGACCCCATACACGGCGGCCCGGGAGGCGCCCCAGCCGGCGGCGAAGATCCCGGAGCCGCGGACCACCCCGTCGGGGTTGATCCCGTTGACCCGGATGCCCTGCGGGCCCAGTTCGGCGGCCAGCAACCGGACCTGATGGGCCTGATCGGCCTTGGTCGCGGAGTAGGCGATGTTGTTCGGGCCGGCGAAAATCGAGTTCTTGCTGGAGATGTAGACGATGTCGCCGCCCATGTCCTGCTCGGTCATCACCCGCGCGGCCTCCCGGGACACCAGGAACGAACCCTTGGCCATCACGTTGTGCTGCAGGTCCCAGTCCTTCACGGTGGTCTCCAGCAGCGGCTTGGACAGCGACAGGCCGGCATTGTTCACGACCAGGTCGACCCCGCCGAACGCCAGGCTCGCGGCCGCGAACATGTCGGCCACGGCATTCTCGTCGGACACATCAGCCTTCACGGCGACGGCCACGTCGCTGCCGCCGAGTTCGTCGGCCACGGCCTGCGCGCCCGCCAGGTTCAGGTCGGCGATGACGACGCAGCCGCCCTCGGCGGCGATCCGGGTGGCGATTGCCTTGCCGATGCCGGAGCCGGCGCCTGTGACCAGCGCGACGCGGGTCGCCAGTGGCTTCGGCTGGGGCATCCGCTGGAGTTTGGCCTCTTCCAGGGACCAGTACTCGATGGCGAACTTCTCCGCCTCGCTGATCGGCTCGTAGTTGCTGACCGATTCGGCGCCGCGCATTACGTTGATCGCGTTGACATAGAACTCGCCGGCCACCCGGGCGGTCTGCTTGTCCTTGCCGAAGGAGAACATGCCGACGCCGGGGACCAGCACGATCGCCGGGTCGGCGCCTCTGATGGCAGGGCTGGCCGGTCCGCTGTTGCGGTCGTAGTAGCCCTGGTAATCGACCCGGTAGGCCTCGTGCAGTTCCTTGAGGCGGGTGATCATCTCGTCAACGGAGGTCCGGGCCGGTAGATCAAGCACCAGCGGCTTGACCTTGGTCCGCAGGAAGTGGTCGGGGCAGGAGGTGCCAAGCTCGGCCAGCGGGGCGAGCTTGTCCCTGGACAGGAATTCCAGCACCACGTCGGCGTCGGTGTAGTGGCCGACCTGCGGGCGGTCGGCGGACGCCAGCCCGCGGATGGTCGGGAACAGGGCTGCCGCCTTGGCGTGCCGCTCGGTCTCGGGCAGGGGCTCGTAGCCGGGCACGATCGGGCCGAACGGCTCGGCGATGCCGTTGTCGGCCAGGAACTGCTCGGCGGTGCGGATGATCTCCAACGAGTTGGCCTCGGCCTGCTCGGAGGTGTCGCCCCAGGCGGTGATGCCGTGCCCGCCCAGGATGCAGCCGATGGCCTGCGGGTTCGCCGTCTTGATCGCACTGATGTCCAGGCCGAGCTGGAAGCCGGGGCGCCGCCAGGGCACCCACACGACCCGGTCCCCGAAGCACTGCTCGGTCAGCTTCTGCCCGTCCTTGGCGGTGGCCAGGGCGATCCCGGAATCGGGGTGCAGGTGGTCCACGTGCGCGGCGTCGACCAGGCCGTGCATCGCGGTGTCGATGCTCGGTGCGGCGCCGCCCTTGCCGTGCAGGCAGTAGTCGAACGCGGCGACCATCTCGTCCTCCCGGTCCAGGCCGGGGTAGACGTCGACCAGTGCGCGCAGGCGGTCCAGCCGCAGCACGGCCAGGTTCTTGCCGGTCAGCGTGCCCAGGTCACCGCCGGACCCCTTGACCCACACCAGCTCCACCGGCTGCCCGGTGACCGGATCGTTGTCGGTGCCCTTGGCGGAGGTGTTGCCGCCGGCGTAGTTGGTGTTCCGCGGGTCGGCGCCGAGCCGGTTGGATCGGGTGACGAGGTCGGTGACGGTGGGGTGCTGGCTCATTGGTCTTGTGCTCCTGAAGGTTTGCGGGTCGGTTCAGCGGTCGGTCGGTCGATCGGTGGCGGGTCAGGCGCCCCAACCGGCCTGCGTGCCGCCGACCCGGTCCGCGGCGACCTTGGCGGCATAGCCGGAGTCGGCGAACGCCTGCAGCGGGTTGCGGGGCAGACCCCTGTCCTCGCGCCGGTCGGCGAGCACGCCGCGGACGTCGGTCTCGTAGGCGTCCATCAGGACGGCGTGCGCGCCGAGCACGTCACCGGCCCGCTGCGCGGCCGCCAGGGCGTCCCGGTCGACCAGCAGTGCCTTGGCCAGCGCCTGTTCGACGTTGAGCACGGATCGGATCTGGCCGGGGATCTTCTCCTCGATGTTGTGGCACTGGTCGAGCATGAAGTTCACCCCCGAGGTGGGCTTGTGGGCGTCCTGGGCGACGATCTGGTCCAGGATCCGGAACAGCTGGAAGGGGTCGGCGGACCCGACGATCAGGTCGTCGTCGGCGTAGTTGCGGGAGTTGAAGTCGAACGCGCCCAGCCGGCCGGCCCGGACCAGCTGCATCACGATGAACTCGATGTTCGTCGACGGCGCGTGGTGCCCGGTGTCCAGGATGACCTTGGCCTGCTCGCCCAGGGCCAGGCAGTGCAGCAGGGAGGTGCCCCAGTCCGGCACGTCCATCGTGTAGAAGTACGGCTCGAAGATCTTGTACTCCAACAGGAGTCGCTCGCTCCCGGCGAGTTCAGCGTAGATCTGCGCCAGCGAGTCGGCGAGCCGGTCCTGCCGCCCGACCAGCGAGTCCTGACCCGGGTAGTTGGTGCCGTCCGGCAGCCAGATCTTCAGGTCCGTCGACCCGGTCTGCCGCATGATGTCGACGCACTCACGATGATGGGCGATCGCCTTGGCCCGGATCCGCTCGTCCGAGTTCGTCAACGAACCCAGCCGGTAGTCGTCGTCCTGGAACAGGTTCGAGTTGACCGACCCGATACTCACGCCCAGTTCCTTGGCGTGCGCGGTCAGCGCGCCGTAGTCGTCGACCTTGTCCCACGGGATGTGGATCGACACCTTCGGGGCCAGCCCGGTCAGCGCGTTCACCTGGGCGGCGTCGGCGATCTTCTCGAACGGATCCCGCGGGGTGCCCGGGGTGGTGAACACCTTGAACCGGGTCCCGGAGTTCCCGTACGCCCAACTCGGCACCTCGATCGAGAATTCGTTCAGGCTCGAGAGCTCCTGCGGGACAGCGGTGGTCATTGCGATGCCACTCTCCTTCTTTGATGTTTTGGACTGTTGCCAGTTGCGCTGTCGGCCTCATACGGGCTGACCAATGAAGCTGGCCGGAGGTCCCGGATGTTCTCAGGTGGGGTCATCCGGGCGTGAGGTGCGGTGCTACCAACGCTCCGAGCTAGCCCTTTACCGCACCGGATGTCATACCCGCGACGATCTGCCGGTTGAGGAGGATGTACATGACCAGTGGTGGAATGGTGATGAGCAGGACGACCATGAAGAGGTAGTTCCAGGAACTCACGGTCTGCGCCTGGTAGCTGTAGAGCGTCAGTTGGACCGTGGGTGTGCCGGGCAGGAAGTACAGGGCGTTGTTGAAGTCGTTGAAGACGTTGATGGATTGCACCACTGTGACGGTCACGGTGACCGGCTTGAGCAGCGGAAAGATGACCCGGAAGAACAGCTTGACCGGGCCGGCACCGTCGACGATCGCCGCCTCGTCCAGGTCGCGGGGCACGGTGGTCAGGAACGCGGTGAACAGCAGGACGTTCCGCGGGCGGTTTTCGTGAGTCTCACCGGCCTGTTGACCAACGTAGATGTATACGTATACTCTCACCTGGTGTGTGCCGAGCACCCCGATGAACCGTTGCCGGCGGCCCCTGCTCTCCGCCGCCCACCGGCTCGCCCCCACCGCCGACCCGGCACCGGGCAACCGCACCACCCTGGTAGGAGCCGCACAGCGCCACTCTCTTGACCAACCCGCTACTCGGTGATACAAACTAGTAGTAGTACGTAGCACTACATACTAGATCGACGAAGAAGGGGTGATCACCCTGGAAAACCTCACGGAGATGTTGAAGGGCGTGCTGGAGGGCTGTGTGCTCGAGATCATCAGCCGCGGTGAAACCTACGGCTATGAAATCGCATCGTCCCTCCGCACACTCGGCTTCACCGACGTAGTCGAGGGAACGGTCTACACCATCCTGCTGCGGCTGGAGAAGAACGAGCTCGTCACCATCGAGAAAAGACCGTCCACGATGGGTCCGCCCAGGAAGTTCTACACGCTGAACCAGGCGGGTCGGGCCCAACTCGCCACCTTCTGGGCGAAATGGGACTTCGTCTCATTCAAGATCAACGAACTCAAGGAGCAATGAATGGACTTCCTGAAAAAGATCATCGGAGACAAGAAGGAATGGAAAGGAATGGAGGCGCGCGCCGCCGCGCTGCCCAACGACTATCAGATCCTGTACGGCGAGATCAAGAAGTACATGTTCAGGTTCTCGGCCGGCAACGGCATGGACATCGTCGCGATCCTCAAGGACCTGCTTGGGCTATTCGAAACCGGTGCGGCGGACGGCAGGCGCGCACTGGAAGTCACCGGCGAGGACGTGGCCGCATTCTGCGACGAGCTGCTGCGGAACGCCAACACATACATCGAGAACTGGCATGAGGCACTGAACCGCGACGTGATGCGCAAGCTTCGAAGTGAGGAGACCAACCAATGACAGACGTTGCCATCGAGACGAGAGGCCTGACGAAGGCCTTCAAGGACACGAGCGTCTTGAAAGGTGTCGAGTTCGACGTGCGGCGCGGAGAGATCTTCGCACTGCTCGGATCGAACGGCGCCGGTAAGACGACGACGGTGAACATCCTCTCAACGCTCCTCAAAGCGGACGGCGGCGAGGCTACTGTCTGCGGCTTCGACACCGCGAGTCAGCCGGCACGTGTGCGCGAG
>DATDBV010000515.1:0-4801 GCA_036524715.1 Nakamurella sp.
GCCGGGTCGGCGGCCACTCCCTCGAAGATCATGGCGCCGACCAGGGCCCCGCGCAGTGGCCCGGACGCCCGGTCGAAGGTGATCGGCGGCCCGGCGTGGCAGAACTCGCCCGGCCCCAGGCCCAGCGCCTCCCCGGCCGGCCGGACGGCGACCAGCTCGGCCCGGACGGCCAGCATCCGCCGGGCCACCTCCTCGTTGGCGGCGCTCCGGCGGGGATCGGCGAGCACCGCGGCCAACGCGTCGGCGGCGGTCGGGCTCACCGCGGCGGGGCGGCAGTCGACCGGGATCACCGTGACCGCCTGGTCGCGCAGGGCGTCGGCGAGCAGGTCCACCCCGGCGCAGATCACCCGCTCAGGCGCGGCCAGCAGATCCAGCCGGATCGGGCGTGGGCACTCGACCGGTTCCGCCCCGCCCGAGTCTGGCCCGTCTGGGCCTGGCTGCGGAGTATCTGCAGGCATGGCGCCGTCCGATGTTCCGCGGGCGGCCATGGGTCGGTCGGGGTTGGGTCGACCACGGGGACCCGACCCGTCTCGGTTCGACCCGTCTCGGTTCGGTTCGCCCGGGTCTGGCTCGTCTGGGCCTGGCTGCGGAGTATCGGCAGGTGTGGCGCCGCCCGAACTTCCGCGGGCAGCAGCGGGCCGGGCGAGGGCAGCCGCGGCCCGGGCGGCGGCCGCGTTCGACGCGAAAACCTGCGCACCGGCCGCGACCAGCGCCGCAGCCTGCCGGTCCCGGCCTTGCGGATCGGCCGCGGTGCCGCACAGCGCGACCACCACGGCCAGGTCCCCTCGGGCGACGGCATCGGCGATCGCGGGGCCCAGGGCTGCGGCCGGATCTGGGTCGGCGGCGTGTCCGAGCACCACGTCCAGCAGCACGACCGACACGTCGGAGTCGGCGGCCTGCTCGGCCAGCATCGACAGGCGCAGCGTCGGGTCGATCATCGGGTGCGGTCGGCCGACGGTGAACGCGTCGTCGCCCAGGTCCAGGACCACGTGCCCGACCGTCCCCGCCTCCATCCGACGCAGGGCCAGGTCCGGCCGCAACGGGATGTTCGAGCGGACGTCACCGATCAGCGGGGCGAGCAAGACCATCGCCTCGTCGGCCAGCGTGCCGCCGGAGTACAGGCCGCGCAGGCTTCCCCTTCTCGTGCCGGCGGGCGGCGGGGTCGACGCCCAGGTCCGCCAGGCGGGCGGGTGGCCGCCGACGGATTCGATGAGACGTTCGGCGCCACGGGTGATGTCGTCATCGTCGGGACCGATCACCAGGAGCGTGGTCGGCGTGGTCAGGCCGGCAGCGTGGCTGCGGACCGCGGCGGCGACGTCCGGGTCGGCCGGTTTGGAGATCACCGCGATGTGCTCGGTCCCCGGATCGGCGTCCAGCGCGTCGAGGGCCGCCAGGGTGCTGCGCCCGCCGACGACGCGGGAGAGGTCGCGCCCGCCGACGCCGAGCACGTGGGTGACGGCGACCCCCGCGTCGTCGAGCAGGCAGGACAGGTGCTGGGCGCCGGTCCCGGAGGCGGCGACGATCCCGATCCGCGGACCGGTACTGCCGCGCAGCACGTTGGCGAAGCCAAGCCCCAGCCCGCCCAGGATCGCGGTGCCGCAGTCCGGGCCCATGGCCAGCACTCCGGCGGCGCCGGCCGCGCGTTTGATGGCCAACTCGTCGGCCAGGGGCACGTTGTCGGAGAAGATCATCACGTGCCGGCCGGCGTCGATCGCGTCGAGCGCCTCGCCCAGCACGGCGGGGCCGGGCACTGACAGCAGCACCACCGGGGCATCCGGATTCGCGTGCGCGGCCGCGCGGACGGTGCGCGCGAGCGCGAGACCGGGATCGGCCGTCGCGGCGGGGGCGCCGCTGATCATGGCTGCTTCGACGGCGGCTCGCGCGGTCCGGACGGCCTCGTCGTCGACGCCGCGGAGGGTGATCAGCAGGTCGTTGGGCGTCACATGGTCGGGAATCGCGAAGCCGAGCCCGACGGCGAGTTCCAGGTTCAGCGGGGTCGCCATCGCCACCTGCGCCGCGACGATCCCGGGGACCGCGCCGGCGGCCTGGGAGACTCGCAGCAGGGTGACCGAGTCGCGGTAGCTGCCGCGCCGGATCTCGACATGTACCGCCGACGTGCCGTTCCCGGTCATCGTGCCTCCCGCCGAGCCGACTGGGTGGGTGGCGCCCGCACCCGGCGGGACGCCGGTTGCGTGGCGCACCACCAGTCTTCTACGACGAGTGCCTCGCCACTCGGGCGGCCGGCTCGAGCCCGATCAGCAGACCGGCCGCGAGATCCGCCCCGCTGGTGTGTCCGACGGCCAGAAGCCGGGTGGTGGTGGCGACCAGGCCGGGCCGGTGAGCCGGATCCCGGGCCGTCCCATGCAGGGTGCGGAGCACCTGCCCGACCTCCGCGCAAGCGTGTCCGGCCAGCGCCAACCGGAGCAGGTCGGCGGACAGCGCGGTGGTCCGGACGTCGAGGTCGGTCGGCAGCGCGGCCGCGAGCCGACACGCGAGATCTGGGCGGCCCGCGGCGTGCAGGCCAACCGCGGCGCCGGCGAGCAGGTCGTCCCCGCCGGGCGTCAGGCCGCGCCCCAATCCGACCAGGGACCGGACCGGGTCGTCCGATGAGCCCGCCAGCCAGCGGGCGAGGCGGTCCCGGGCGGCGAGGGGCACCCCGAACTCGGCGTTGCACAGGGCCCCGGCGATCACCGCCAAGCCGATGTCGGACACGTCGATGCGGCCGATCCGGCTGTCCCAGCGCCGGACGACGGTGAACACCCGCCCGCCGACGCCGATCCGGCTCGCGCCGACCGTGGCCTGCGCCCCGCGAGGAGGCGGATCGACCACGCCGGCGAGGTCGGCGTGCACGCCGTTCGGCAGCCGGGTCAGATCATCGGCGAGCAGGCACACCAGGCGGTGGCCGGCTGCGGCGTCCACCTGCAGGACGATCGCCTCCGGTCGGGCGCTGAGCACGCTCGCCGCCCGCTCGACCCCGTCGACCAGGCTCGCCACCGCCGACGCCGCCACCGCTGGGTTCGCGACGGTCGAAGCCATCCGGCCATTGTCCGTGAAGCAGCCGGTCCGCGTGAGCGAGCGCAGCGAGCGAACCGTCAACACCGCGCGAGCGCAGCGAGCGAACCGTCAAACACCGCGCGAGCGCGGCGAGTGAACCGTCAAGACGGGCCGGTGCCCGGGGGGCGCCGAGCGTGCGAGGTGGCCCGGAAGGGCAGCGGGGATGATCGAGGGACCGGGATGGGGAAAGATCGGGGGATGAAGCCCGCCCCGTTCCAGTGGCACGGCCCCACCGACGTGGATGCTGTGGTGGCCCAACTGGCGGAGTACGGGCCGCAGGCCAAGGTGCTGGCCGGCGGGCAGTCCCTGGTGCCGCTGCTGGCGATGCGGCTCACCCAACCCGCGCACGTGGTGGACATCAATCGGGTCACCGTGCTGGACACCGTGCTTGTCGACGAGAACGGGGTGACGATCGGGTCGCTGGCCCGGCACACCCGCGTTGAGCGGGACGACCGGGCGTTCCGGGCCCAGCCGCTGTTGCGCCAGGCGCTGCGGTTCGTCGCCCACCCGACTATCCGCAATCGTGGCACGTGCATTGGCTCGCTGGTGCACGCCGACCCGGCCGGCGAGCTCACCGCTGTGCTGGCAGTGTGCGGTGGCACGGTCACCGCTCGGTCGGCCACCGGCACCCGGACGATCCCGGCCGCCGACTTCTTCCTGGCCCCGCTCACCAGCGCGCTCTCCGCGGACGAGCTCGCGGTCAGCGCGCATTTCCCCGCCCGGCCACCGCACGGGGGCACCGCGTTCGTCGAGATCGCCCGCCGCCACGGGGATTACGCGCTGTGCGGGGTCGCCGTCGTCGCCGAACTCGACGATGCGGGGGAGCCGGTGCGGTTGCGCGCGGGTTACCTGTCCGTCGCCGACGTGCCGCTGGTGCTCGACCTGACCGATGCCTGGCGGGCCGGCCCGCAGGAGGCGGCGGCGCTGGCCCATGACGGCGTCGACCCCGTCACCGATCTGCACGCGACGGCGGAGTACCGGCGGCATCTGGCCGGGGTACTCACGATCCGGGCGGCCCGGCAGGCGATCTCGGCGGCCGTCAAGAGTACCGCACGATCCGACAGCCCCGGCGTGGCCGGCTCCCGCGGGGAGCAGTGATGACCGAGGCCAGGCACGAGATCACCCTGACCGTCAACGGGATCCGGCACCGACGACCCACGGTCGCCCGCCGCACCCTGTCCGACTTCCTGCGCCACGACCTGGGTCTGGTCGGCACCCACGTGGGATGCGAGCACGGCGTCTGCGGCGCCTGCACGGTGCTGCTGGACGGCGAGCCCGTCCGGTCCTGCCTGATCTTCGCGGTCTCGGTCGACGGACGCAGCGTCACCACAGTCGAGGGACTGGCCGACGGCGAGGAACTCTCGCCCGTACAACGGGCGTTCGGGGAATGTCATGCCCTGCAGTGCGGCTTCTGCACTCCGGGCTTCCTCACCACGATCACCGCGACCCTGGCCGACAATCCCGATCCCACCCGCGCCCAGGCGGTCGACATGATCGCCGGAAATCTCTGCCGCTGCACCGGATACCACAATATCGTCGACGCGGTGCTGCGGGCGGCCGAACTGATCAGGGAGCGGTCCTGATGGCCACCCGGTACGTGGGAGCGCCGATCCGGCGGGTGGAGGACCGGCGGCTGGTCACCGGAAACGGCCGCTACACCGACGACATCGGCGTCGGAACAGCCGCGCTGGAGGCGGCGTTCGTCCGTTCCCCGCATGCGCATGCCCGGATCAGGGACATCGACGTC
>DATDBV010000516.1:0-17010 GCA_036524715.1 Nakamurella sp.
GGAACAGGACATGACGCCAGGTCTTTCTGGCCTTGATGGTGAAGAAGAGGTCGGCGATCACAAACGACCTGAAGTCGCCGATCCGCTCGATCAGATCGACCGAGGTCGAGCCATCGGACGCGCCGATGTCGACGATGAGGGCTTTTCGGAGGTCGAGATTCTCAGTCAGCAGCGCATCCGCCTTGGGGTGACGATCCTTTCCAGTGATCTTGATCGTCCCGCCGACATGGATCGCCGACATCGCCGACTTGAAGTCGTCCGCCGAAACGCCGTGGTCGACGATCGATCTCGGATCGGCCCAGACAAACCGGGCCAGCGGTCTACTGACGACCCCGGGCCATCGACCCTCGACCAATCGAACCGGTGCGAACATGCAGATAGGCTATCCTCGCCGGTGCCGAGAGCCGGGCGTTTCAGTTCAGTTCGGCGGCGGCAGCCTCGGTTCGGTGCCACGACCGAGCGGGCCGGCGCCCCCGCGGGCCGACGGGGTCACGGCCTGGATCGCTTCCGATTCGTCGAGGCTCGGGGCGTCCTTGTGTTCGTTGTAGGCGCCGTAGCCGTACGACTCGTATCCGTCGTGGCCGCGGCGAGGTGCGCCGTTGAGGATGGTGCCCAGAAGTCGCCCGTCGACAGCTCTCAGTGAACGCACCGCCCTCCCCACCTGATTGCGGCTGACCTTGCCGTACCGGGCAACGAGGGCGGCGCCGTCGGCCTGGGTGGCGAGCACTGCCGCATCGGTGACCGGCAGCAGTGGAGGGGTGTCGATGACGATGATGTCGTAATTCTTGCGAAGGGTTGCCAACAATTCGGCCATCCGTTCGCTGCCCAACAATTCGGAGGGATTGGGTGGGATCGATCCGCTGGGCAGGACCATCATTCCCCCGCCACCCCAGGGCTGCACGACGTCGTCGAGCGTGACCTGCTCGGCCAGGACATTTGTCAGGCCGACGCTTCCCTCTAATCCAAGATAGGCGGATACACGGGGTCGACGGAGATCGGCATCGATGAGCAGCACCTTTCTCCCCGACTGACGGAACGAGATCGCAAGATTCGTGGCGGCCGTCGATTTGCCTTCTCCGCTGATCGACGACGTGATCACGACCACTTGAACTCGACTTTCGACATCGACGAATTGCAGACTGGTCCGGACCTGCCGCAGCGCTTCCGCCTGAATGGATCGTGATCTTCCGTCGACCATGATCGGCGACTTCCTGGCGTCACGATCGAACGGAATCACGCCGAGCACCGGCGCATCATCGGTCAGGATGCTCAGGGTGCGGATCTGGCGCACGCTGGTGTCCAGCCGGCTGCGCAACAGAACCACGATCACACCCAGTGCCGCACCACCGGCGAGCCCGAGGGCCAGGTTGAGATTCGTGCGGGGGGCGACCGGTGCCGGATTGAGTGTCGGACCGGAAATCACCCTGAGTTCGACCTGGCCGGGTCCGATCGGATCGACCTCGTTCACAATTGCCCCGAAATCCTCGGCGATGCCCTCGGCGATCTGCAGGGACAATTCCGGTGAGGATTGCGTGACGGTCGCGGTCAGCAGAACGGTATTGAGGTCCGCCTGGCCCTCGATCGACGAGGCAACTTCGGCCGGATCGATTTCCAGGCCCGTGTCCTGCACGATCCGGTCGGCCACGACGTCGCTGCTGAGCAGACCAACATACGACGTGATGCGCCTGGTGGCGAACTGGTCTGCCGCCAACGGCGACGTGCCGTCACCGGTCGGCGTGCTCACGAAGAAGGTGACCGTGCTGGCGTACTGCGGGGTGGCCCTGACGTTATAGACAAAGGCCGCGCCGAGGCCGAGGAGCATGCAGATGGCAATCAGCCACCAGCCTTTTCGAATGGCGGTGACGAGTTGCCTGAGGTCCAAGTTCGGCCCCCTCCACTTGCCTCGTGCTGTGCCGCCGGCGGTGGCCGCACGTTCGGTCCGGACATACCCCCCGGGTGTCGCGGTCAGAATCAGTGTGACACATGCGCACGCCGGCGCCCGCCCGATACCCGACGCCCATCCGGGGGCCCGCTGCTCGTCGTGGGCACAACCGCACGCGAACGCGCGCACTACGATGCGAGTCGGCCCACCGAGCGCGCGATCGAATGAATTCGTCGGTGCATCGGCGTCCCGTCGAACAGCAATTGAGGAAACGCGCCTTGGGACCATCCGGCAACCCATCACCTGACGCGGGATCCGCAACGCACCGCCGCTCAACGACCGCCGTCGATCACACGGCGCCATCCGGCGCATTCTCCTTGTGGCGTGGAGTGATCGGTGGGCTGTTCGTCGCGTCGATCGGATTTCTCTGGTCGTGGCGCCCATCACTCTGGAGTGATGAGGCGGCCACCATCGGTGCAGCGTCACGTTCACTGTCGGACCTGTGGTCGATGGTCGGGACGATCGATCTCGTCCATGGGTTCTACTACCTTTTGCTGCACGGTTGGATCGAGGTGTTCGGATCCTCGGCTCCGGGCATTCGCGGCTTCAGCGTGCTCGCGATCGGGGTCGCCGGCGCGTGCGTCTACTGGCTCGCCGAACGTTTCCGAGGCCGGTCGTTCGCCTTCTGGGCGGTGCTCGTCTTTGCTGTGCTGCCCCGGGTGACCTGGGCGGGCGCGGAAGCCCGCTCGTACGCGATCACCGTTGCATTCGCCGCCGCGGCGACCCTCGTCCTGCTCGTCGTGCTGGACCGGGACAGCCGGTCCGCGGCGGCTTGGTGGTGGGTGGGGTACGGGCTGCTGGTCGTCGGTGGCGTTCTGTCGAACCTGTACGTCGGGCTGCTGCTCGTCGCCCACCTGGTGAGCCTGCTCTGGGACCGTCGCGTCACCCGCGCCCAGCGATCGATCTGGCTCATCACGGCGGGCGCCACGGTCGCCGCCCTGGCGCCGTTCCTGCTGGCCGCATACCGGCAGGCCGGTCAGCTGTCGGACATGGCCTTCGGCCTGCGCGATCTGCTCCGGAACGTTGCGGTGAACCAGTTCTTCCTGGGCGACACTCCGACGACCACGACCGGGGCGTCCCGGACGACGATCGCGATCGGCGACGTCGGGTCCCTGTGGCTGCCCTCGGCCGTGGTTCTCGCGATCGGCGGGTGGGCGTTGATGATCGTGGCCGTCATTGTGCACCGGGATGAACTCGCTCGAAACGAGAAGACTTCCACCCGCCCGATGGTGGTGTGGCTGCTGCCCTGGATCGTCGTGCCACCCGCCATGATCGGGATCTACTCGATCGCCGTTTCACCGATGTACGGACCGCGTTATCTGTCCTTCGCAACCCCGGCGGTGGCCCTGCTCGTCGCGTACGGATTGACGGCGATCAGGAGCCGGTGGCGCATCGCCCTTGCGGGGCTGCTCGTGCTCGCGGTCATCCCGGTCTACGTGTCCCAGCGCCAGCTGTACGCGAAGAACAGCAGTGATTGGATATCGATCGCCCAGTTCGTCGCCGAGAATGCGCGACCAGGTGATGGCGTCTATTTCGCCCCGCGATACGACGTCGGTGGTGCGACCGTCGGACAGACCACTCGCGGCATCGCCGTTGCCTATCCGGACGCATTCTCGGGGCTGGTCGATCTCACGCTGTTGCGCAGCGCAGTCGAGGCGGACGACCTGGTCGGCGAGTCACGGTACCTGAGCCAGAGCACGGATCGACTCGAAGCCGTGGATACCGTCTGGGTCGTTCGGCGCGTCGACCATCCAGCCGACGACGCGGCCGCCGACGACGATCTGCTGGCCGCTGCCGGATTCGAACGAACCCAGGAGTGGCAGGGTCCGCTCGACGAGGTGATCAAGTGGAGCCGGGTGCCCGCGAGCTGAACCGACGGTCGTCGGGCCGGATGCCGCGCGAGCCGATGACAGTCTCCCCGGCGCCGGTGGCGAGATGACCCGACCGACGTAGGGCACCGTCGGATCCGAGAACGAGAATTGCGAGCGGCAGCACCGTCGCGGCCAGGAAGTTGCCGTTGTCGACGAACGCGAACGACTTCTCCAGCAGGCACGAACCGGCCAGCGTCACCAGCCAGCTCACCGCGAAGAATTCGCCCCGAACGGCCAGACCGGTCGCCCGCACCGTCGCGACGACGAGCAGCGGCAGAACGACCAGCACGAAGATGATCCCGCCCGTCACCAGGAGCTGCACCAACTGGTTGTGGGCGTGGAACACGCTGGCGGCGACGCGCGCCGACGTCCGGCCGACCTCGCTGTACCAATTGGATCCAAGCCCTGTCCACGGCTCGTGCTGCCATGCCTGCAGGCTGGTGACCCACACCAGTCCCCGGTTGGTGAACGCCTCCGGAGCTGTGGTCACCAGGGGAAGGAGGCAGACGATGCCGAAGGCACCGGCCACGAGCACGGGAGCCGCGATCCGGCGCAGCCACGGCGCGCACGCGCGGACCAGCAGATAGGCCACCAGACCCGCACCAACCGCGATCATCGCCCCACGGGAAGCACTCCACGTGATCGCGATCAGCGAGAGCGCAGCCAGGACCAGGCGGTGCCAACGCTGCCGAACGAGGAAGACGGTCGGCAGGCCGAGAGCCAGGAACTGCCCCAGGTTGTTCCCCTGGGTGAAGATGCCGACGAGGATCCCGCCCGGCAGGATCTGCTTGTCATCCTCGATCACGACACCGGCGGCGGTACGAAAGATCGCCTGGGCGGGCAGCACGAGCGCGATCGCGATCGACACGGCCGCCGTCGCGCCCATGAGGTAACCGAGGCACTGCAGTCGTCCGAGGCCGGGGCGCAGGAACCAGATCGCGATCACGATCAGGATGTACGCCACGCCTTCCTCAGACAGTGACCTGGGCACGTAAAGGTCCCGGACGACGATGTACACCCAGGGAGCGATGATCACCACGAGCCTGCCGAACGCCGAGGTGTCCACGTCATTGAGGTAGCCGATGATCACGAGCAGGCAGACGCCGACGACGCCGAAGAAGAGCAGGTAGTCGGCCGCCGCCGCGATCCTGCTGTAAGGCGCGGTTTCGACCCCGACGCCGGACCGGTACTTGGGTGACAAAAGGGTCTGGATGACGTTCGGCACGCAGACCCAGGCCCATACGACGACGATCACCGCGTACGTCCAGTACGCACGCACGCGCTCGGCGCGCCGAGGCTCATCGTGCCCCGACACGTGCCCGATCATCTCCGGCTCCTTCCGTGTCAGGATCCCCGCGGATGCACCAGCCCACGGACCAGTATCCCGGCGATGATCGCATCGACCCGCCACCGGGTGAGCAGGAACCGAGCTCGAGCCGACCAGGTCGGCAGGTCGTGTCGGCGCACCACGCTGATCGGCAGAATGACCGATCGGACGAGTTGGCCCGCGAGCAGCCGCGCCACTCGGCCGCGGGGACGAGCGCCCCTCGCGGTGCGCCGGACGATTCCGGTCGTGGTGCGCCGGGTCTTGGTCGCCAATTCGTCCCAGGTGTCCCTGGCGGGGTGGTGCACGACGGCATCGGACAGGAAGCGCTGCCCGAGACCGGCGGAGCGGACCCGACGTCCCCATTCCGCGTCGCCGCCGGACAGCAGCGAGGCGTCGAAGTCGCCGATCCGGTCGAAGACCGCCCTCCGGGTGACCATGTTCGCGGTGACCGCGAACCCCGTGCGCAGGTAGTCCTCCTGCGGGAATCCCTGCACGAACTCGAACCACTCGGGGCCGTTGCGCGGTTCGCCATGCCGGTATTCCAGCCGCACCTGGCCGCCGATCATCGCGACATCGGGGTTGTCGACGAGGAATCCGGCGGCGGTGCGGAGCCACCCGCGATCGGGAAGGCAGTCTGCATCGGTGAACGCCAGGATTTCCCCGCTGGCCCGCTTGAGGGCTGCGTTGCGCGCGGCGTACGAGCCCGGCCGTGGCTCGTCGATCACGGTCACCCGTGGGTCGTCGGGGACCGCGCCGGCAGGCGAGGTCGCCGACCCGTTGTCCGCGATGATCACCTCGAACCGGTCGGGTGGGTAGTCCTGCCCCAGCAGGGCGTCGACGCACCGAATCAGCAGGTCGACGCCGTCCTTGACGGGCACGATCACGCTGGCGAGCGGCAGGTCGCGGTCCCGGCCGCCCGCCGAACGGCGGTCGATCATGAAGTCCCCTCCCCCGGTCAGGTAACCTCTCGCTCGTTCCTCGTGGCAGATGCAGGCCTAGCTTCGCCCACCGCTCGCGGCAGCGGCAATCCGGCAGGTGACTCGACGCATGACGCACCTGTCGGAACTTGGTCCCGTGTCGGACGCGTCGTGAGCCTGGGTGATCAGGCCGCCCGAGGGTCGGGCATCGTCCTGTCCACGCAAGCGCTCAGGGCGATCCTGCAGTTCGGATCGATGGTCGTCCTCGCCCGGCTGCTCGATCCGGAGGACTTCGGTCTGGTGGCCATGGTCACGGCGGTGATCGGCCTGGCCGACCTCGTGCGGGACTTCGGACTCTCCTCGGCCGCCATCCAGGCCAAGAACCTGACCGGCGACGAGCGCACCAACCTGTTCTGGGCCAACCTCGGTTTCGGCGCCGGGAGCACGGCGCTGATCATCGTGTGCGCGCCCCTCATCCAGCACATGTATGGCCAGCCCGCTCTGGTCCCGGTCATCATCAGCCTGTCCTGGGTATTCCTCCTCGGCGGCGCGAACACGCAGTTCCGGGCCGATCTCACCCGATCCATGCGGTACGGCAAGATCGCACTGGCGGACGTGGTCTCACAGGTCTGCGGCATCACGCTGGCGGTCACCTTCGCGTTGCTCGGGTTCGGGGTGTGGGCGCTCGTCGCCCAACAACTGACCGTGGCAGTCGTGGTGCTGATCATCAACATCGCCTCTACCCGCTGGCTGCCCGGCCTACCCAAACGAGGGGTCTCGCTGCGCCGGTTCTTCTCGTTCGGCAGCCATTTGTTCGCCACCCAGACGTTGACGTACGTCACGATGAACATCGACAACGTGGTCCTCGGTGTCTTCTCGGGTGCCTACGCCCTCGGCCTGTACAGCCGCGCGTACCAGCTGTTGATGACCCCGTTGAACCAGATCAACGCGCCGATGACCGGGGTCGCGCTCCCCGTGCTGTCCCGATTGCAGGACGATGACGAGCGGTTCGCTCATTACCTGACGCAGGCCCAGTTCGTCGCCACGTACGTCACCGCCAGCGTCTTCGCGGTGGCCGCCGGCCTGTCGGAGCCGCTGATCCTCGTGCTCTTCGGTCAGCAATGGGCCGCGGTCGGACCCATCTTCGCCGTCCTGGCCGTCGGCGGGATCTTCCGGGCGATCCAACAGGTCGCCTATTGGACGTACCTGGCCAAGGGCCGGACCGCCGCTCAACTGCGGATGATCGCCGTGACCCGGCCGATCATGATTCTGATCATCATTGCTGGCGTGCCCTGGGGTCCGATCGGGGTAGCGGCCGGGCACTCCATCGCCTACTTCCTGTTCTGGCTCGTGTCGATGTGGCATGTCGGCCGGGTGACCGGGATCGACAGCGGTCGGCTGATGGGAAACGCCATCCGCCCCGTTCTGCTGGTGTGCATTCCCGCTGGCCTGGTTGCCTTCGCGCTGACCCTGCTCCCGTTCCCACCGTTCGCCGAGTTGACGGTCGGACTGGTCGGTGCGGCCGGTTACGCCGCCCTCGTCGCCCTGCTCGTGCCCAGCGTTCGGCGCGACGCCAGGGTGCTGCTGCGGTATGCCAAGCGGGCCGTCAATCGACCGGCGAAAGGGTCGAATCCGGACACGGATGGCTACCCCACGTAGTCGGCCGAGGCCTCGTGCGGCCGGTGACCGCGACCGAGTCGAACGCCGCCGCGACTGCGTCGTTGCGCGCAGGCGCACACAGTTCGCCCGTTCAGCCGATTCAGGCATCCCGGAGCATCACCGACGACTACCCGAAGCGACAACCCACGAAGGGCAATAGGGCGGTCGGAGCAATTCCGTCGGGAGGCGACGGTTCGACTGGCCACGCTCCGAGGGTCACCGGCACTGGCTCGGCGTCGCCCGCGCGCGTTCCGGACGGCAACGGTTGGTCCTTCGCATCTACCCGGCTACAGTTCCGGAGAGTGACGATCCGGTCACGCTCGTAGACCACACCCGCTCCACCGCACGCGATGTCCACACGTCCGAAATCCGCGGTAGGGACGGTCAGGCGTCCGTCCATTCCGAACAAGGAGACACACGCGCATGCCCGTAGACCACTCGCGCATGCGCGGATCGAGATCCGGCTCGGCGTTCAGGCGTCGGGTCGGCGCCGCCCTGGCGGTCGTACTCGGCATCACCGCTTCGATCGGTGCGGTGCCGGCCGCCGCCCAGGCCGCCGTCGTCCAGACGGAGGTGGTCACCGCAACCTGGTCCGGAGGCGATCAGACCGGTTGGGGGTCGGCGGACCTGGGCGGGGCGTTCGCGGTCCGCGGGTCGGCGGATGCCTTTGCGGTCCAGGGTGGCAAAGGGGTGATTCGCTCCCTGCAGCCCGGGAAATCGGCCGGCGCCTTCCTCTCCGTGGCGGCCCGGGACGTCATCGTGCAGGACGTCGTGACCGTGCCGAACGCCTCCCCGCTGGGTCTGCACCACACCCTGGAGGCCCGCCGCCAGTCCGACGGCACCAGCTATCGCGGCCGGGTCCAATTCGGCAACGGCGGAAAGGTCACGGTGGGGGTTTCCCGCACCGCGGGATCGGCGGACACCGGTCTTGGTTCGACGGTTCTGCCCCTGACCGTTTCGGCGGGCCAGGAGATCGCGCTGCAGTTCCAGGTGACCGGAACCGATCCGGTCCAGCTGAGCGTTCGCGCCCACCCCAAGGATGTGTCGGCCCCGGACTGGCAGTTCGTGGTCAACGACGGCAGCGGCTCCCGAATCTCGACCTCCGGCAACACCGGGATCTGGGACTACGTGTCGGGCGCGTCGCCGGCGAGCACGATCCTGCACGATGACTTCCGCGCTTACTCGCTGTCCGAGTCATCGGGTGGTTCGACCGGGGGAGGCTCGTCGGGCAGTGGCACCGTGTACCGGTCGGCGACCTTCGACGGCTGGTCCAACGGCGCAGTCGATCCGTCCGCCTTCAACGCCGCCCTGGGCAAGACGAACAAGAACGCCGGGGCCTACGACGACATCAGCGTGGTGGCGGACAGCCGCGGGAACGGCAAGGTCCTGCGGACGACGTTGAAGGCCGGGACGATCCACAGCCAGCCGGGCGGCGACAACGGCAACAACCTGTTCGTCCAGCTCGACACGGCGCTCGACCAGGCGTGCCTGTCCTACGACATCAAGTTCGACAGCAATTTCGACTGGTCCCTGGGCGGAAAGCTGCCCGGCCTCGAAGGCGTCGCTCCCGGCGTGGCGCCAGCCGTTCCCACCGGCGGTGGCGAAACGCAGTTGGGTTGGTCCGGCCGCGCGATGTGGCTCGGCCCCAAGGCCTACCGCTGGGCCGGGCCCACCAACCAGGGCGTGAGCTACATGTACCACCCGGGCCAGGCGGGTACCTACGGCGACAACGTCCGTTGGAACCGGGCCTTCGTGGCCGGTCAATGGCACACGGTCAAGCAGTGCTACAGGATGAACACGGTCGGTCGGGCCGACGGTTCGCTCACCGCCTGGTTCGACGGGATCCAAGTGGTCAATGACAGCGCCTTCGTCTACCGCACCCGCGGCGACGTGCGGATCACGCACCTGGTGTTCAGCGTGTTCAGGGGCGGCGGGACCCTGGACTGGGCCGGGTCGCGCGACGGTTACATCGACATCGACAACGTGAAGATCACCAGCAGCTGAGCCGTCAGGTCTTGCGCCGGTACTCCCGGTAGGTGTACCCGAGGGCTGCGCCGATCATCCCCGCGCCGCGGGCGACGGTCCGCAGTCCCCGGGCGCGCCGGCCGATCGAGCCGGTCAGCACCCCGACGAGACACCGCACGGCACCGCCGAGCACCCGGACCCCACCCACGCCCAACGCCCGAAGCCGGGTCATCAGCCGGGCCGGTCCGTCACCGGACAGCTCGAGAGACACCCGGATCCACGAGTTGCCTGAACGGAAGGCGCGGCGCAGGACCCAGTCCCGGGTGAGTCGCGCCGACGGCACGACATCGGTCACCACAGCCTCGTCGCACCAGACCATCGACCTCCCGGAGGCGTGCAGCCGCCGGGTGAACAAGGTGTCCGACCCACCGCTCTCGCTGAACTTCTCGTCGAACTCGAGCCCGAGTTCATGCACCTGCGTCAGGTCGAGCAGAAGGTTGTTGGTCGCGGCAACCGTGATCGGGGTTCCGGTCGCCACTCGCTGTCGAACGAAGAATCGGCCTGCGGAAACCCACTCGTCCGGCTCGGACTCGAACTCGGAGACAACCGGCCCGACGACCGCCGCCGGTTGGTACCGCCGCTGAGCCTGGAGCATCAGCTCGAGCCAGCGGTCGCGCGGACGTTCGTCATCGTCGATGAAGATCAACAGGGCATTCCCGGGGGCTTCGGCGAGCGCACGGTTGCGCGCGGCGGCGATGCCCGGCCTCGGTTCGTGCACGTATCGAACACCGTCGTCGGCGAACGCACGCACCGCCTCCCGCGCGCTGGCCTCGGGATCGTTGTCGATGATCATCAATGTGGCGGGCGGATCCAGCAGACGTGTCTGTTTCAGGACGGTCGGAATCGCGTCGGCGAGATCGTCCGGGCGCCGGTAGGTCAACATCCCGACGACCACCGGTTGAGAGTCCACGTCCGCTCCTGCCTGCGTTCCCATCCGCTCGGGAGTACGCACGGTCATCATTGGATCACCTCCTTTCGACGCTCGACCCGGGTCCGGGCGCATCCGGCCAGCCGGTCGGCAATGTGCTGGCGATATCGCACCGGTGCGTGCCGTGTTGCGGCGGTGGTGGCGTCGGCGACGGCTTCGGCCCGGTAGGTGCTCCAGTGACGGATCGTCGCCTCAACGGCATCGACCCACGCCTGCGGGTCGTCGGCGGGCACCCGCTGGGCGGAACCGTAGCCGTTGACCGCCTCGTCGAGTCCGCTGTTGGCCGACACCACCACGGGTCGGCCCGCCAGCACCGCCTCCACCGCGGTGTTGCCGAACGGCTCGTCGCCCTGCGAGGGGACGAGCACGATGTCGGCCCGAGCGAGATGCGACCACACGTCCGGGTCGAAGCCGCTGAACTCGATGTCGCCGGGGTGTCCGCCGGCGGCTGCGGCTTCCCTCAGTTCGTCCCGGAACCATTCGTAGCCGGGGAAGACGGAGCCGAGCAGGTCGAGCTTCGCCGGATGACCGCGGTTGGCCAGGCGGCCGACCAGGTCCACGGCCACCTGCGGGCCCTTGCGCGGAGACAGGCGTCCCACGAACAACAACCGGACGGAACCGTCGAGCGCCGAGCGGGCCGGGGTGACCCTGTCCGGCCCGGGGACCCCGTTGTAGATCACCTGCGACCGGCGACCGAGCCGGCCGAACGACTCGGCGAGCACGCTTGCGGAGTACTCGCTGTTCACCACCAGACCGGTCGCCATCAGCAGGGGCGCGGCGAGCAGCTGCCGCACGACAAGAGGGGCGGCGCGCTCGGACTCATGCACGTGGCACAGCACCGGGCGGCGCATCAGCCGTGCGAGCACGATCCAGAGCGGGATCGTGATCGTCGAGACGTACACCACGTCCGGGTCGGTCCGGCGGATCAACCCGATGGCGGACGGGATGCTCCGCAGGGTCAGTGCCAGCAGCCGCAGCAGCCCGAGCGGGCTCAGATAGCTCTTGCGCAGCACCGGGGTCGGGCCGAAGGTGACCCGACCTCCGCGCCGCCTGATCTCTTCGACGAGGGGGCCGGGGCCCGGCAGGGTCACCTCGACCTGCCAGCCCCGCTCCCCCATCGCCTCGACCGTCTCGAGCATCACCCGATCCGAGCCGTACAGCTCGGGATTCGGGTGAGCGATGAGCACCCTCCCGCCGCCTTCCGGCCGGGTCACGGAGCGACCGCCACGACCTTGAGGTTGTCCAGGGTTGCGGTGACCGCCCCCAGCGTCGCGGTGCCGGACAGGTACGGGTAGATCGCGACGCCACCGGTGGTTGACAGCGTGTTCGACGAATCCACGGCGCTCGCCTGCCAGGCGGCCGGCTCGGTGGTGCCCGCCTTCCACACCCTGGCGTTCAGGGCCACCGACGCATCCCCGACGGCCTGGAACCGGATGGTCACCACATCGTTGGCCGCGTACGTCAGGCCAGGGATGTTGACCGTCCGCAGGCTGGTGGACACCCCGCCGACGATCTTGACGAGCTGCAGCTGCACCGCCCCGCCGGCCAGGAACTTCGTGGTGGTCCGGTACTCGGAGTTGCCGACCCTGCGCAGTGCGGTCGAGACGAAGGTGCCCCCGCCGGAGCCCGCCTTGTCGAGGGCGACATCCACGGTGAGGTCGACGTCGGCGACTGCGACGGCCGGCAGGGTCGCCGTGGGACCGGAGCCCGCGGCCGCCATCTTGATCTTGCCGGTGCCACCGCCGACCGAGAAGTTGCTCGCCGCACTGGTGGTGGTCCAGGCCCCACCGGTGTCGGCGGTCCCGAGGCCGCCGGCCACGGTGCGCGCGAACGTGTCGGAGACCAGCGCGTTGGGTGCCGGCGCGCTCACCGTCACCGCCTTGCCCACCTTGTTCGTCGCACCGTCGTCGTCGGTGACCGTCAGCTCGACGGTGTAGGTACCGGCGGTCGCGAAGGTGTGCGTGGCAACCGCGGTGGTCACCGGGTCGGTGGTGCCGTCGCCGAATGTCCAGGAGTACGCCCTGATCGTGCCGTCGCTGTCGGCGGAACCGTTGCCGTCGAAGGTGACCTCCGGCCCGTTCGACGTGGTGGTGAAGGCGGCGACCGGCGGCTGGTTCTGCGCCGGCGGCGCGGTGACCGTCACCGGGTGTGTCACCGTTCCGGTGGCACCGTCGTCATCGGTCACCTTCAGCGTCACGGTGTAGGTGCCGCCACTCGGGTAGGTGTGGACGGCCGAGCTGGTGTCGCCGGTCGACCCGTCGCCGAACGTCCATTCGTAGCTGACGATCTCGCCGTCGGTGTCCGTCGAGGTCGAGGTCAGGTTGGCGGTGAGCCCGTCGGCTGTCTGGGTGAAGGCGGCCGTCGGCGCCTCGTTCGGGGCCGGGGCGGTCACCTGGACCGGCTGGCTGACACTGGTCTGCGCGCCGGCGTTGTCGGTCACGGTCAGGGTGACGGTGTAGGTGCCCGCCGCGGTGTAGGCGTGGTTCGCGGAGGCGCCGGCGCCGGCCGGCGTGCCGTCGCCCCAGTTCCAGGCATACGACGCGACGCTGCCGTCGGGGTCACTGGACCCGGATCCGTCGACGTTCACCGTCAGCGCCGAGGTGTTCGCGGTGAAGCTCGCGGTCGGCGCCTGGTTGGATGGGGCGGCCGTGCCGCCGAGTGCGAATTGGTTCGCGATCGTGTCAAGAGGGAGCACGGTCGGGTAGATCGCGACCTCGTCGACGGCCCCGTTGAAGTAATTGCTGGTGGGTTGGTTCGTCCACCCGTTGAGGTTGTCGCCGCCGATCCGCCAGTAGCCCTGGTAGGACTGGGCGGATGTGGTGTCCGCACGCTGGGCGACCAGTTTGGCATCGACGTAGAGCTTCATGCCGTCCGGCCCGAGGGTTGCGGTGATCTGGTGCCATTTCCCGTCGTTGAATCCGGGATCGGAGTTCACGGTGCGCACGCCGCCCGGGTACACACCGAAGAACAAGCGACCTGCGTTGTCCATATAGATGTGCCGGTCGTAGTTGGCGGAATTGCCGGTCGAGCTGGAGCCGAAACCGAGGATCTTTCCACCGGACGTGGTCGTGGTCTTGATCCAGGCCTGAGCGGTGAAGGTGGTCGATCCGGCCTGCTTGGTCGACGTGCCGGCAGAGGCGGTGGTCGACCCGTTGAACGTCGTCGCCGCGTCGCCGGTGATCGCACCGGTCTGGTTGCGGGAGACGCCGGCTCCGGTGGTCGCGTCGTCGTAACCCGCGTTGTCGTACACCGCGGAACCGGACGTCTCGTTCAACGGCCAGTACGATGAAGCGCCGTCGGCGATGACCCGATCGGCGTGGGCCGTGCTGCCGTTGGCCGCGGCCGCCGTGTAGTTCACGAACTCGCTCTGCACGGTGTTGCCGGTGCTGTCGGTCGCGGACAGCCGGTACCGATAGGTGGTGCCGGCGGTCAGGTTCCTGTCGACGAAGCCCACGGTCGGCCGGTTCCAGAAGGTGGAGTTGCCCTGACCTTCATAGACGACGGCACCGTCCCTGGTCACCCGGTAGTTCAGCGTGTTGTCGTCCTTGTCCGAATTGGCCTGCCAAGACACCCGCGCCCCGGTGGGCAGCGCGGTGATCGTCGGCATGAATTTCGAGCCCTGGTACTCCGGCCCCTGCGCGTTGGGTGCGATGGAACGCACCGCGAAGCGCACGAGTCCCTGCTGGGCCGTGTTGTTGACCTTCGGGAACTCGCCACCCAGAACGACGTAATTGCTGTTACCGGAGACCGACCAGGCTCCCTGCGTCTTGCCGGTGAACGTGCCGGAATCCACCATCGGGAACCAGTTGATCATCGACGGGCTCGGGGCGTTGTACCAGTCGTAGTAGCCCCACTCGTCGTGGCTGTTCGTGCCGGTGGCGTTGGTCGTGAAGGCCAGCGCCCGGCGCATGTTGGTGGACCAGGGATCCGACTGCGGGAACCCACCAACGGGGGTGCAGTAGTGCGCATGGCTGACCGTGAAGACGGCACCCGCCACGGGGGCCGCATCATAGGTGTCCCCGTGACAATTGGTCACCCAGTTGAGCGCGCCGGTCACTGGGTCGGCCGAGAAGGCCCCCTCGAGATTGCCGCCCGAACCGAAATGGTATCCAGTGCCGTACACGGCGGTGCCGTCGGTGGACAGGCTCAGGATCGCGGAGTTGGACCCGGCGTTCGCGACGGTGTGCCCGGCCGCGGACGGATTCCACGGCATCTTGGTGCCGTTGGCCTGCGACACCTTGCCCAGGCCGTAGCTGGATGCACCGTTGATCGTCTGGAACGCGCCACCGACGACGATCCCGCCGTCACCGGTGAGCGCGAGGGCGTTGACGGTGGCGTCGGCCGAGGGCGCCCAACCGAGCACGGCGCCGTTCGTCGGGCTGAAGGCGGCCAGCCGGTTGCGGGTCTGGCCGCCGGCGACGCCGAACACGCCGCCGATGTACACAGCCGTGGTGGTGGCGACGATCGAGTTGACCGTGGAGTTGATCGAGGGCGTCGCGAAGCTCGTGAGCAGGGCTCCGGTCGCGGTGTCGAACGCGGCCAGCCGGGAACGGGTGATGCCGTTCACCGAGGTGAAGGAGCCGCCGACGTAGAGGCGGGTGCCGTCCGGTGACACGGCCATGGCCTTCACCTGACCGTTCAGGTTCGGCGCCCAGCTCGTCATCACGCCCGTGGTGATGTCGTAGGACATGAGGTTGTTCCGGGCGACCTGCTGCGTGCCCACCGCAGCACCCGCGGGCCGCGCATTGCTGAACTGTCCACCGACGAACACGGTGTTGCCCACCACCCGTTGCACCCAGGCGACACCGTCGATCTGTGCGGTCGGCAGTGCATCGGCGGTCACCGTGGAGGACTGGATGGGACCGGGGTCGGCAGCGGCGATCGGCGCCGCGACGGTCGCCACGGTCAGTCCCGTCGCGATCAATGCGGTCACCGCCACCAGCGACGTCATCCGCGACCTGATCAGGCCGAACTTGCTCACGAGCGTCCTCCTGGACTTCGATGTCTTGGGCGAGAAGGTCATGACGGCGGCTACGAGAGAGTGCCGGCGAAGACGACGACGGGCGCGGAAGCCGAGTAGGTGACCGCGATGGTGGCCGGATCGGCATAGTTCTGGGGCAGGGTGACGACGTAGACGCCGGTCGCCTGCTGTCCCGGCGCCAGCTCCCCGCCGAACGGGGCGGCCGGCGACGTGGTCATCGGGATGGTGGGTGTGCCGGCGCTGTCGGCCACGTCGACCACGACGGCGCCAAGGTCGACCGGAGCGTCGCTGCCGTTGCGGATGGTGAGGGTGAGGGCGACGCCGGGTCCGGCGATCTCCCCTGGTAGCTCGGCGGTCGTGGTGATCTTCTCGACCGAATCGAGGGTCACTGCCACCCTGTTGCCGAATTCGCCCGGCTGGTCGAGACTGACCGCCGGCCGGCTGGTCATTTCGACGGCAGGCACGGTCTGGTCGATCCCACCACCGCCCGGCGCGGGCACCTCGGTGGTCACCGGTGGCGGCACCGACACCGTCTCGCTCGCGGTCGGCAGTCCGCCCGCGTAGGTCGCCCCGGCATCGGACTCACCCGCTCCGGCGGCGGACTGGGTCGCTGCGGCGGCGGGCTGGGTCGCTGCGGTCGATCGCTCGGCGAGCACCTCGGTTGATGTGCACGCGCTCACACCGAGCAGGAGCACGAGACCGAAGGCGGCCCCGAACGCGCTGATCGGCCGGCGCCGGGCCGGCTGAGAGATGTCGAAACGAAGTCTCATTGATCTTGTCCTTGAAGCTGATCGTTGCCTGCGGTCGTCGCGGAGCCGGTCCGGCGATCCCGGACCCTCACACGCGCCACCTGACAACCCCAGCCCGGGCACGGAGCGCTGTTGACGCTCCCGTGCCGTCCCCGGACGCCCGCACGTCCACCACCCATGGCCATGACAAGTGCCCCCAATTGGCCCTACGGGCTCGGCAGCCCGCAACGTCGAATATAACGCATCGTGACGGCATTGTCGATTCGACATTGCTACCGTGGTTGACAACCATCCCTTTGGGTGAAAATCCACTCTCCATCGACACTCCGCGACAACTAGTCGCCTGGCGCGGTGCGGCCGAGTGCCGGCCGAGATGCGGCTGTTCGACGCCATCCGGGCCCGCGCCCGGGTGTCCTTGTTTGCATCCACCTCCGGAATGCACACCCGGGCGGCCCTCCCGGTTGAACGACCCCCTCGATCGGGTGATGTGACGGGCGATTTGTCGGACCGACCGCTACCCCATGGCACTATCGGTGTGCGGCCTTGCGCCGTTCGACTGAAACGCGCCGCATCAACGGGGGTCTGACAAGCATGACGACCATGACGGTCAT
>DATDBV010000517.1:0-3605 GCA_036524715.1 Nakamurella sp.
GGGGATCAGCAGCAGGTTGACGATGATGCCCGCCAGCCAGGCCGCCACGACGTACCCACCGATCAGCGGCCGTACCGCCACCAGAATCCCCGCCGCGATCTCCACCACACCGACCACGTACATGGCCTGCTGGGCGGTGCCCGGCACGATGGAATCGACCCACGGGGCCAGGTAACCCGGCCAGTCGGTGAGCAGGTTGAAGAACTTGTCCAGCCCGAACACGATGGGCGCCACGGTAAACGCCGCCCGCAACAGCAGGAACGCCTGGTACGCCGGGTCGTGCAGCTCGGCGGTGCGGGTGTGTCGATCGTGTCGGGTGGGGTGGGTCGTCATCGTTGCCTCCAACTCTAACGGACAGTACCTTTGACGTTAGAACGACAAGTTTCTTAAGTCAAGTGGTGTGTCCTTTAGAGAGTGTGGTGGTCGATGGGTTCCGAGGACTTCGCCGATCGGGTGGCCGGGCTGGCCGCCCTGGCCGACCCGATCCGTCGTGAGCTGTATCTGTTCGTGGCCGCCCAACCGGAACCGGTCAGCCGGGACCGGGCCGCCGAAGGGGTCGCCGTGCCGCGACACACGGCGAAATTCCATCTGGACAAGCTGGTCGAACAAGGGTTGCTGGACACCGGGTTCCAGCGGCTGTCCGGCCGGCGGGGCCCCGGCGCCGGGCGACCCACCAAGCTGTACCGGCGGTCCGGCCGGGAACTCTCGGTGACCCTGCCCGAACGCCGATATGACCTCGCCGGGCGGCTGCTGGCGCAGGCCATCGAAGACGCCACCAGGACCGGCACCCCGGTCCTGGACGCGCTGCACGCCGCCGCCGCCCAGCTCGGCCGCACCCTCGGCGACCAGGCCCGACGCGACCTCGGCCGACAACCCGGGCCGGAGCGACGGGTCAGGGCGGCCTGCGCCGCCCTTTCCGCCCACGGGTACGAACCCCGTCATGAGGACTCGACCATCACCCTGGCGAACTGCCCCTTCGACTCCCTGGCCCGGGACCACACCGATCTGGTCTGCGGCATGAACCTCGCTCTGCTCGGCGCGGTCGCCGACCAGGTCGGTGACGGCACGCTGACCGCCCGGCTCGACCCGGCCGACGACCGCTGCTGCGTCGTACTGGACACCCACTGACCTCGGTCGCCGCCATCGGCGATGACGGCGCCTGTTGCGCGTCATCCGGCTTCGGCGGTCACGGTGACATCCCCGGCGGCGGTGGGTCCTGCATGCTGTCCCAGAACCGGACGACCCGCCGACGCAGCGCGGCATCCCGCCCCTGCCGGCGGATCGCCCGGTCACCCGAGCAGAGCAGCCACACCCCCCAGAACATGGTCAGGAAACCGGCCAGGCTGACTGCGACACCCCACCCCGGCGCAGCCTGCGCCAGGACCGCACCGATCATGAACGCGACCAGACCGGACAGGAAGATCACCGAACCCCGGACGGACCGGCCCCGGCGGCTCGGTGAACCCGCCATGCTGGCGAAGAACTCGGGGTCCTCGGCCCGCACTCCCTGCTGGATCTCCTCGAGGATCTGCTGTTCGTGTTGAGACAGCTTCATCGGAAACCCGCCCCCGAGATGACTTCTCGACCCATGAGGTGCGTTCGCTGGCCGAGGGCGATCGGATCCGGGATGTGCCGGATCACCACGACCGGGCACGAGGCCCGCGCGGCGACGTGCACGCTGACCGAGCCGAGCAGCATGCCGGGCAGCGCCGCGTGCCCCCGGGATCCGACGACGAGCAGGTCGGCCCCCTGGGCGGCGGCGACCAGGACCTCGGCCGGGTGACCCCGGGTAACCGTCCGGATGACCCCGCCCGCGTCGTCACCCAGCCCGACGTGCAGCGCATCGGCCAGCGCAGCCCGGGCGTTGCCGGCCCAGTCGATGTCCAATGACCCGAATTCCATCCCGGACGTGCTGGGGCAATCCCAGCTGATCACCGCCTCCACGGCGGCTCCGGTCAGGTCGCCCTGCCGCGCAGCCCACCGCAACGCATCGACGGAGGCCGGGGACCCGTCGACCCCGACCACGATCCGCGGCCGCTGGTTCGTCGCCCCCGATCCCCAATCCTGCGGCGCGGCAACCGGAACGGCAGACCCCCCGACCCCCACCGCCGTTGACTCCGCTGTTGGCTCCGCTGTCGGCGGCCGCTCCGACCCCGGCCGCTGGGTTGTGCTGTGCCGACGACGTCCATCGACGGTCGCAGATAGATGCATCATGTCCTGTCCTTGCGTTGAGAAGCATTCCACCGAAACAGTTTCCGGCTCAGCGGGCGGAACCGACCGGCTCCGGCAGCAGCAGGTCCGCCGCCTCCCGCCGCGGGGCGGCCGCCACCGGTGCCCCGAAACCCAGCCGCAACACCGCCTGCGGGTACCGGCCATCGGCCAGCAGCCGGCGCAATCCCCGTCGCTCCTCACCGACCTCGACGGGCTGGGACAGGAAAGACGCGGTCAACCCGAGAGCGGTCGCGGTCAACAACACCCGTTGCAGGGCCTGACCGGACTGGACCTGGCAGCCGGGACCATCCATCCTGGTGGACAGCACCACCACGAACGGTTCAGCCTCGAAGTCCCCGTCCGGGGGCCGAACCCGGGCGAGACCGTTACCCATGTCGCGGTACGCCCACAGGTCCTGCGGTTCGGGTCTCGGGCCGGCCGTAGCCAGTGGCACCCCGTCCGGGTGGCCATGCCGACGACCGGTCCAGGCCTCCAGTTCGGTCCGGCAGACCACATCCTCTCGTTGCCGCCGGTCGGCGGCCGCGACGATGCACCGCAGCTCGAACCGCTCGGCCGGGGTGACGATCGTGTGCAGGTCCGCGCCTTCGGCGGCGGCCGCATAGGTCAGGACACGCCGGAACGCCTCCGGCATCGGGGCGTTCAGGAAGGGCTGCCGGTTGGTCCGCCGCCTCCCGATCGCCTCATACAGAGCGGCGTCGTCGCGGGACTGCGCACTGTCCGCGCCCCGGCGAACGACCGCCAGTGCATCCGGCGCCTCGCCGGGTTCGATGGTCACCACCGGGGTGACCCCATGGGCGTGCAGGGCCAACCGAAGGTTGAACAGTGCCGCGCCGCAGGCGATCCGCAGTTCCCGGTCCTCGGGGTCGTGGCCGATCAACCGGCGGCCCAGGTCCGCGTGGACCTCGATACGGTCCGGGCAGTGTCGGAACCGCCACGGCTGGACGTTGAACAACGACGGAGCCCTGCCCGCCGCCGACACCACCCGCCGGGTCGCTGATTCCGACAATCCCAACGCCGTCTGCATGACGCTCGAACCTCTTTCCTGTGTGTCCATCGACCTGGGTCGGTCGAGTTCGACTTCCTACGTTTGTGACCCCCCTGACCGGGTGCGACCCGGCGCGGGGGGCGGGGAAGCGCCGGGCCTGCGGGAGCACCGTCCCGACGCGCGGCAGCGTGGCTCATGTGGTCGTCCCGGCCGGATCCTTCGAGGCAGTTCCGACGGCCAGGTGCGGGCCGGACTCGGCCGCCTGCAGTGGTTCCCAGCCGCGGTGCGGGTGCGCCTCGGTCCGCAGCCGGTCGACCATGTGTGGGTGGTGCAGTTCGAACGCCGGCCGCTCGGACCGGACCCGCGGCAGCAGCGCCAAGACCCCGCC
>DATDBV010000518.1:0-2618 GCA_036524715.1 Nakamurella sp.
GACTGGTGGGCCGCCGCCGGGCCCCGGCGGCGGCCGTCAAGGGTCAGGCAGCGACGGTGTCGGCGTCGATCGCCACGCCCTTGGTCTCCTTGAGCAGCAGCAGGCAACAGGTGCTGAACACGCCGAGCCCGGAGAGGAAGTACGCCACACCCATGCCCCCGTACGCCTTGACGAGCGGATCGCCGACGATCAGCGGGAGGGCGCCACCGAGGATGCCGGCAAGGTTGTAGGCCATCCCGGCGCCGGTGTAGCGGTAGCGGGTGTGGAAGAGCTCGGGGAGATAGGCCGCGGCAGGGCCGTAGGGGATGCCGAGTGCCAGCATCAGAACCGACATCGCAACGAAGAACGAGAACGCGCTGCCCGGCTGCATGATGGTGAAGGCGAGCGGCCCGGCGACGATGCCGAATACCGTTCCGATGAGGAGGACCCGGCGCCGGCCGATCCGGTCGGACCACATGGCCGAAGCGATGACCACTCCCGAGAGGACGGCCGCCGCGAGGATGTTCACGACGAGAATCGACTGCTGCGACAGGCCGAGCGCTCCGATGCCCGGTTTTTCGCCGGCGTAGCCGGTGAGGAACACGATGGCGATGTAGAACGAGCCGAACGTCATCGACAGCATGCCGCCACCGAGCAGCACCTGGCGCCACTGCTCCCTGAGTGCGTCGGCGAAGGGCAGCTTGACCTGCTGCTTGTTCGCGGTGACCTTCGCGAAGGCCGGTGTCTCGGCGATGTTCAACCGCACCCACAGCCCGATCGCGATCAGCACCGCGCTGACCAGGAACGGGATCCGCCAGCCCCAGGCCGCGAAGCTGTCCGGAGTCATCACCAGCGACGCGACGAGGAAGGTCGTGCTGGACAGCGCCACGCCGAGACCGGGACCGAGCTGGGGGAACATGCTGTAGCGGCCGCGTTTGCCGCGGTCGGCGTACTCCGACGTCAGCAGGGCGGCCCCAGCCCACTCACCGCCGAGTGCCAGGCCCTGGAGCGCACGCAGGGCCACCAACACAATCGGTGCCGCGGCGCCGATGGTGCTCGCGGTCGGGATCAGGCCGATCGCGAACGTGGAGCCACCCATGATGAGCAGCGTCGTGACCAGGGTCTTCTTGCGTCCCAAGCGGTCGCCGTAGTGGCCGAACAGGACGGCACCGAGCGGGCGAACCACGAACGCCACGCCGAACGTGGCGATGGAGGCGACCGTCGCTGCGCCCGCCCCGAGAGTCGGGAAGAACAGCGGCCCGAACACGAGCGCTGCTGCGGTGCCGTAGATGAGGAAGTCGTAGAACTCGATGGTTGTGCCGACGAGCGACGCGGCGGCGATCCTGGACATCGATCGCGGCTGGTCCACCGCGGTGGTGGGCACCGAGCTGGGAGGTTTCGTTCGCAAGAGAGTTGGCCTTACGGTCGGGAACATCGCCGGGGAGACGGCGAGTTCGGGATGACGTGGTCCGACGCGATGTCAGGGGTGCCCTGAGTGTTGTCGGTGGGTGACTGAGGGGTCCCCTGATCAGCGAATTCGACGGTGAGGGGTCCCCTGAGTAGCGCAACGGGGCCGGCGGGCGTGCTGGTGCGGGCCGGGTTGGTTGGTGTCGGCCCGTTTGCCTCCTCAACTATCCCGCGATGTGATGCCAGCCACACGATGGTCCGCCGACAACGTCGCTTCGGGAGCCTTGTGGTTCGACCACAACGGTCCCTAAGAACGTGTTGGGAAAGTGGCTCGGCGTGCCTACGTGACTGATGTGACTGGAGTTGCCAGAGTGGCCGTGTGACCGCGGACCAACGCTACCCATCCGACTTGACCGATGCCCAGTGGGAGGTGATCGCGCCGTTGGTGCCAGAGCCAGGCTCCGGTGGCCGTCCCGCGATCCATCCACGGCGCCGGATCGTGGACGCGATCCTGTACCTGAACCGCACCGGATGCGCGTGGCGTCAACTGCCGCACGACTTTCCGCCGTGGGCGACGGTGTTCTGGTATTTCAAGCGCTGGCGCGAGGACGGCGTGGTGGACCGGCTGCACGACGCGCTACGCGACCAGGTCCGCGACGCGGCGGGCAGAGATCCGATGGCCTCGGCGGGCTGCGTGGACGCCCAGTCGGTCAAGGGCGCCGACACCGTCGGCGCGGCAGTACGCGGGTTCGACGCGGGCAAGAAGGTCAACGGCCGCAAGCGCCACATCGTGGTCGACACGATGGGACTGCTGCTGCTGGTGGTCATCACCTCGGCGGGCGTGCAGGACCGCGACGGGGCGCGCACGCTGCTGGAGAAGGTGAAGATGGCCATGCCGTCGCTGTCGCTGCTGTGGGCCGACGGCGGCTACGCCGGCAAACTGGTCGAGTGGGCCGAGCGGGTCGCCCACATCACCGTCGAGATCGTCCGCAAGCCCCCGGGACTCAAGACATTTCAGGTGCTGCCGCGGCGCTGGGTGGTCGAGCGCACGTTCGCCTGGATCGTAAAGTGCCGCCGCCTCGACCACGACTACGAGCGCCTGCCGGAAACCAGCGAGGCCATGATCAAATGGGCGATGATCGGACTGATGGTCCGCCGGCTCGAGCCGTCACCGGGTCGCAAGCCTTGGGAGGGAGCCTCAACAGCCGCTTGAGACTTTCCCAACACGTTCT
>DATDBV010000519.1:0-2333 GCA_036524715.1 Nakamurella sp.
TTCGCCGCCGACGGCGACCCCGGCTGGCGCGCGTACGACGCCGAGCAGCGGCTCGTGAAGCTGTTCGACACCCGACCGGCCGTCACCGGCTACCCGGAGGAGGCCTCCCGGCTGCTGTGGCGGGAGCACACCTTCGCGGCACTCCCGCTGATCGACCGGTAGCAGCCCGGACGCCCGCGCCGGGGGTGTTGGTTCGCAGGCCAGAACTGCTCCGAATTCCGGGGGCCGGACTGTCACATGCGCGGACCCTCCGTCGTCTCCATGTGGAGGACAACACGACGGAGGAGATCGAGATGAGCAATGGTGCACGCATCCCCAAGGCCGAGCTGACCGGCGTGCAGGGACGGCTGGTCAAACTCGCGGCCCGCAAGAAGCTCGGCCGAGTGCCGGAGAACCTCGAGCTGATGTGGCACCACCCCGCTGTGCTCAAGGACCTGGCCCGCATGGGCGCCCGCTCCGAAAAGTGGGACCGCGTCGACCACACCCTCGCGACGTACGCCGTGATGGCCGCCGCCGCGCAGATCGGCTGCCGCTTCTGCCTGGACCTCAACTACTTCGTCGCCCATACCAAGGGCCTCGACGCCGCCAAGGCGCGTGAGGTGCCGCGCTGGCGCGAATCGGTGGTCTTCACCCCACTGGAACGGCGGGTGATGGAGTACGCCGAGGCCATGAGCGCCACCCCGCCCGCGGTGACCGACGAACTGGCCGCGGACCTGCTCGCCGGGCTCGGCGCCGACGGGCTGATCGAGCTCACTGCGAGAGTGGGCTACATGAACCTCGCGGCACGGTCGAACGTCGCGCTCGGGATCGGTTCGGAGCACTTCGCCGACTCCTGCGGGCTCGAGCCGCTGGCCGAGCGTCCGGCCGGGGCCGCGACCCGATGACCGACGACCCGTATGTCGTCCACCGGCGCCTCCTCTTCACCGTCGCCTACGAGATGCTCGGGTCCGCGGCCGACGCCGAGGACGTGCTGCAGGAATCGTGGGTGAAGTGGTCGCGGGTGGACCAGGCCGAGGTGCGCGATCCGAGGGCCTACCTGGTGCGCGTCGTGACCCGGGCGGCGCTGGACAGGCTGCGCGTGCTGGCGCACCGCCGCGAGGACTACGTCGGGCCGTGGCTGCCCGAGCCGCTGCTGACCGCGCCCGACGTGGCCGAGGATGTTGAACTCGCCGACAGCCTGTCGACCGCGATGCTTCTGGTCCTGGAGACGCTGTCGCCGACCGAGCGGGCGGTGTTCCTGCTCCGCGAGGTGTTCGATCTCGAGTACGACGAGCTTGCGGAGGCGATCGGCAAGAGCCAGGCCGCGGTGCGGCAGATCGCCAGTCGGGCGCGCGCCCACGTCGCCGCCCGCCGGCCCCACAGTGCGGCCTCGCAGGCCGAATGCCGCCGGGCCCTCGAGGCGTTCTTGACCGCACTCGACACCGGCGACCTTCAGCCGCTGGTCGACCTCCTGGCGCCGGACGTGGTGGCGCTCGGCGACGGCGGCGGGATCAAGCAGGCGCTGCCGCGGCCGGTGTCCGGCATCGGCAAGGTGGCCCCGCTGATGCGGATCGGCCTCCGGGCCTCGCGCGACCTCGGGATCACCGGGGAGATGGTGCACGTCAACGGCTGGCCCGCCCTGCTGCTCCGTCTCGACGGGGAGATCGACGCGGTGCTCTCTGTGCGCGTGGACCAGGGCCTGGTCTCGGGCATCTACACCGTCCGCAATCCGGAGAAGCTGACCCGGATGCTGGAGACCGCGACCTTCGCCCGCTGAGACTGTTGCTCAAGGCTGCGGTGTCCCGGGAGGATCCCTGACCGGTCAGGTGGGGGGCCGACCCGGCGGCTCATGGCCTGGCTCGACCGGTAGCTCGCCGACGTCGCGCACGGCGGTATCGACGACGGCCCGGTCATGCGGCGAAAGGTCTGTGGCGTCGGCGAGGCGTCTGACCTCTGTGGTGGCCTCTCGCGCGCCACTGGCTTCGCCTGTGCGGACCCGCAACTCAGCGAGGTACGCCCAGGCGGCCGCCCGCTCGGCGACCGGTGCGCGGGGCTGTCTCGCGATGGCGCCCGTCAGGGTCCGGAGCGCCTGTGCGACGTCACCGTGCGAGTCCGCGATCACAACCGCGTTCTCCACCGCCCGGGCGAGCGGACCACCACCTGCGGAGACCCATTCCGTCCGGTCGTCGACGGACCGCGGCTGGCGGTCGGCGTCGGGGAGGCGCGTCACCCTGACCCAGTTTCCGGCGGGGTCCACGAGGCTGAAGCCGCTCAATCCGGCGTTGTTCGCGCGCTTCCGGGGCCGGGTGATTCGTGGGAACCCGTCCAGCGGTACTCGGCCGTACAGGGAACGG